>CAMDHL010000014.1 GCA_945898105.1 Comamonas sp. lk
TTGACGTGCAGCACCGGGGCCTCCACCATCTTGACGATATCAGTACAAAACGCGCTGGAGCGCATATCGCGCGGATCTGAGGTGGTAAAGCCGATTTGATTGTTGATGATGATGTGTACCGTACCGCCTGTGGTGTAGCCACGGGTCTGAGCAAGCGCCAGGGTCTCCTGGTTCACGCCCTGGCCACCAAAGGCGGCATCGCCATGCACCAGCACCGGCAGGACTTGCTTACCCTGCGGATCAGAACGCCGGTCCATGCGCGCGCGCACCGAGCCTTGCACCACGGGATTGACGATTTCTAGGTGCGAGGGATTAAAAGCCAGCGACAGATGCACCGGGCCGCCAGGCGTGCTCATGTCAGAGCTAAAGCCCTGGTGGTATTTCACATCGCCAGAGGTCAGCTCCTCGGGGGCGGTGTGGTCAAACTCAGCAAACAAATCTTTGGGCTGCTTACCCATGGTATTGACCAACACGTTCAGGCGGCCGCGGTGGGCCATACCGATCACAATTTCCTGCACGCCCTGAGTGCCTGCAGCCTGAATCAGCTCGTCCATGGCCGCGATAAAGCTCTCGCCGCCTTCCAAAGAGAAGCGCTTTTGGCCTACGTATTTGGTATGCAGAAAACGCTCTAAGCCTTCTGCTGCGGTCAGACGGCCCAGGATGTGCTTTTTCTTATCGGCATTGAAATTGGGTTTGCTACGCACGCTTTCGAGCTTTTGTTGCCACCAACGCTTTTCATCCTGGTCGGTGGCATACATGAACTCGGCACCTAAGGTTCCGCAATAGGTCTCGCGCAAGGCATTAAGCAGTTCGCGCAGCGACATGCTGTTCTTGCCGAAGAAGGTATTGCTGGTGTCAAACACCGTTTCTTGGTCGGCATCGCCAAAACCGTAAAACGCAGGGTCCAGGTCAGGAATGCGGGGGCGCTCGGTACGCTTGAGCGGGTCTAGATCGGCCCAGCGCTGGCCGACGTTGCGGTAGGCGGCAATCAGTTGCTGCGCTGCGGTGCGCTTGCGGCCCATTTCAGCATCGGCGCTGGCCAGCACCACGCGGGTGCCACCGGACTTGGCGCGTTGAGCAAAGGCGTTGACTACCGGCAGATGCGCCACATCGCGCGCGTTGCTGCCATCAGAGGCTGGCACATGCTGCAAGGCGTCAAAGTAGTCTCGCCAGGTGTCAGGCACGCTGCCAGGGTTGTCGAGGTAATTTTCATACATCTCTTCGACATAGGGCGCATTGCCGCCGAAGAGAAATGTGTTGCCCAGATAGGCTGAATAGACGGACGAACTCGTACTCATTTTTCGCTGACCTCCGTTTCCCTCCGGGGAAACATAAGCTGGTTAAAGGACCTTCCGCTGTACGGCTTGACCGGATGGCGGATGCGACGTTGGCGTTGGACGCCTTGGCGACAACGCGCATTGTGCCATCGAAACTGGGCCCGCTCACTCTGGCCGCTCAGTGGGGATTGACACTTGGTCAGACAGTGCTTTACATCAAATCTCGGATTTGCTGCAGCGCCGAGGGGTCTTCCATGGTCGTCAAATCGCCTGGATCGCGCCCTTCACACACCGCCTGGATAGCACGGCGCAGCAACTTGCCGCTACGGGTTTTGGGCAGCACGGTCACAAAACGCACCCGCGCCGGGCGACCGATAGCGCCAATTGACTGGTCTACCAGCTTCATGATTTCGCCTTCCAGCGCAAACCGGGCTTTGTCATCCAGCAGTCCGCTGACGTCTTTGACCACGGCAAATGCCATGGCCACTTGGCCTTTGAGAGTGTCAGCCACGCCTACCACGGCCACTTCGGACACATTGGGGTGACCCGAAATGCACTCTTCTATCTCACGGGTGCCCAGGCGGTGACCGGCCACGTTAATCACGTCGTCGGTTCGGCCCAGGATGAAGTAGTAGCCATCTTTGTCGCGCGTGGCCCAGTCAAACGTGCTGTACACCAATTTTCCCGGAACGCTTTTCCAATAGGTGTTGACAAAGCGATCATCGTCTTGCCAGACGGTTTGCATGCATCCGGGCGGCAGAGGCCCTTCGATGACCAGTACCCCTTTTTTATCCGCGCCGTGCAGCTCTTCGCCCGTGGCCTCATCCAGCAGTTTGACGTCATAGCCGTACATGGCGATGCCGGGGCTACCGAATTTGCTGGGCGCTTTTTCTACACCGTTGGCAATGGTCAGAATAGGCCAACCGCTCTCGGTCTGCCAGTAGTTGTCGATGATGTCTTTGCCCAAGCCATCGCTAATCCATTGCGCGGTGGGTTCGTCCAGTGGTTCGCCAGCCAAGAAAAGAGTGCGCAGGCTGCTCAGGTCGTAGCGCTTGAGCAAAGCCGGATCCTGTTTTTTGAGCACACGGATAGCGGTCGGGGCACTGAACATCACAGTCACTTTGTACTTCTCTACCAAGCTCCACCAAATGCCGCCGTCAGGCCGGATGGGCAGGCCTTCATACATGATAGTGGCCATACCGGCAATCAAAGGGCCATAGACAATGTAACTATGGCCGACCACCCAGCCGATATCGCTGGTGGAGAAATAGGTTTCACCGGCCTTGCCGCAAAAAATGGTTTCCATGCTGGCCGCCAGAGCGACAGCGTAACCACCGGTATCGCGCTGCACGCCTTTGGGTTTGCCAGTAGTACCGCTGGTGTAGAGCGTGTAGCTGGGGTGGGTCGCATCGACCCATTCGCAGGGTACAACCGCGTTTTGGTGCTTTTCTTGCAGGCTGGCCCAGGTATGGTCGCGCCCGGCAGTAAGGGCCATGGGGGCCAATTGGCGGTCTACTAATAGAACCGCCTGCGGCTTGTGGCTGGACAAGGCCAGCGCTTCGTCGAGCAGCGGTTTGTAGGGAACCACTTTGCCGCCGCGCGAGCCCGCATCCGCACTGACCACCACCACCGGTGAAGCGTCTTCAATGCGCGAAGCCAGGGAGACCGACGCGAAGCCACCAAATACAACCGAGTGGATGGCACCGAGGCGGGCGCAGGCCAGCATGGCAAATGCAGCTTCGGCCACCATAGGCATGTAAATAAGGACCCGATCTCCTTTGTGCACACCCAGGTCCTGCAACGCTGCAGCCATCGTTTGCACATGCGCATGCAACTGGCGGAAGGTGTAGGTTTGCTCGGTATCGGTTTCGGTGGATACGGCAATCAGGGCGATCTGGTCGGGCCGGTCTTTAAGGTGGCGGTCCACCGCGTTGTGGCACAAATTGGTGGTGCCACCTTCAAACCAGCGGGCAAAAGGCGGGTTGCTGTAGTCGCAAATTGTCTTGGGCTGGGTATGCCAATCGATGCGCTTAGCTTGCTCCGCCCAAAAGGCGTCGCGGTCATCGATAGAACGGCGGTGAAAATCTTTGTAGTCGGGCATGTCTGTCTCCACGAGTAGGTCTACGCCGGGTCCGCGTAGTGGTGCGGATTATGAACATTCAACTTGCTAGTGGCTGACTAGGGCCTCTGCCAAGGCCTCATACCCGACCTCACTTAATCAAAGCCTGTACTGCCCGAAACTGGGGATGGTCGGCATGGCGCAGCCACTCAAAGGCCACCATTTCGGTCGTCAGTAATTCAGCACCGGCGCTGGCCAGGCGGTCAAAGGCAGCATCGCGGTTGCGCTCGGTGCGCGAGCTGCAGGCGTCCGTAACGACCCATACTTCGAACTCATCCTCCAGCAAACCCAGCGCGGTTTGCATCAGGCAGACATGGGCCTCGCATCCAGCCAACACGATCGACGGGCGGAGGTTTTGCTCCTGCGACGGCTTTTGCAAGTGCTTAGGCAGGCTGCGCGCATTGCCACCTGCGGGTTTGACGGGCGGGCGCAAAAGCTCGGACAAGCCGTCCTCCACCCCGCTGAAATGCGTTTTTTGGAGGCCACGCAAAAGGCGGCCAGCGGCTAGCGCCTGGGTCGCTTCCAGCAGAAGCTCAGAAGTCGGCCCCAGTCGGTCAGGACTTTGTTCGAGCAAAACGGTCGGCACCTGCATCAGCGCTGCCAGGCGGGCCAGGCGCACTGCGTTGGCCATCACCTGTGGGGCGTCAAACAAAGCGGGGATCAGACGCGCCTGGTAGTCCACCAATACCAACTGGCTTTCTTCAACATCGAGCAACATAAGCATTCTTTCCGTTGGCTTAAATTGCAGAGCATAACCAGTCGCCAGAGTGAGGCTTGCGGCGCGCTGGCGAGTTGGATATACGGGGGATTGGCCGGTCTAGCAAATCCAGTGCGATCATCCTTAAGAGCTCTTCCGATTCCAAAAAAATCTAATTTTTCTTCATATTATTTATATAAATCAATAACTTATACAATTTTATTAAAGTAAATTTGAGTTGACTTAAAGTGCCCGATGCACTAAAATAGAGCGATGAATTTCCCATCCCGCGTCGCACTCTGCCTGGCTTTTTTCTGCGGAGTCTGCACTGCCCAAACATCCCCAGCCAATGATGAATTAGGCAAATTCATAGCTGACAAAGGCTTGCTCAACCGCATCAGCGAGGCGGGCAACCAAATGCAAAACCAGGCTTCCGAACTGGTTGTGGGCGCCATGGCGTTTCTCGGTGTCCCCTATCGGCGAGGCGGCAACAGTGCGGATAGCGGCTTTGACTGCAGTGGTTTTGTCAAAGCCATCTACGAGCAAAGCATTGGCCTGGTGCTACCGCGCAGCGCAGCCCAACAAGCAGCAGCCACTCAAACAATAGACAAATCGGAGCTGCGCCCAGGCGATTTGGTGTTTTTCAACACCATGCGCCGCGCCTTCAGCCATGTGGGCATTTACGTGGGCAATGGCAAATTCATCCATTCGCCCAAGCCCGGCGCTGAAGTGCGCGTCGAGGACATGGGCTTGGCCTATTGGACCCGCCGCTACGATGGTGCCCGCCGCGTGCAGCCCGGCAGCACCCCCACCCCCTAAGCGCTAATTCGCGCTGAACGAAAACTGCCCGGGGTTGCGAATCGGGTCCACGCCAACGTGGATGGTGTCTTTGGGCACAAATCGTCCCTCTAAAAGCAATTTAGAAAGCGGGTTTTCAAGCCGCTGCTGGATGGCACGCTTTAGTGGCCTGGCACCATAGACCGGGTCAAATCCCACTTTGGCCAGCTCGGCCACAGCAGCTTCCGATACATCCAGCACATAATCCATCCGCGCTAGGCGATCCATCAAGGTTTGCAGTTGGATCTTGGCGATATTGGCAATATGGCCCGCGTCCAGCGCGTGGAAGACCACGGTCTCGTCGATACGGTTGATGAACTCAGGCCGGAAATGGTTTTTCAATTCACCAGTGACGGCGTCTTTAATTTCTTCGCGATCCTGGCCGACCATGCTTTGAATTAATTGCGACCCGATATTGCTGGTCATCACGATGATGGCATTTTTAAAGTCGACGGTTCGCCCCTGGCCATCAGTCAGGCGGCCATCGTCTAGCACTTGCAAAAGGACATTGAAAACGTCCGCGTGCGCTTTCTCCACTTCGTCGAGTAACAGCACGCTATAGGGTTTACGGCGCACCGCTTCGGTGAGGTAACCCCCCTCCTCGTAGCCCACATAGCCGGGCGGTGCGCCTATCAAACGCGCTACCGAATGCTTCTCCATGAACTCACTCATGTCGATGCGAATCAAATGGTCTTCACTGTCAAACAAGAAGCCAGCCAGCGCTTTGCACAATTCCGTCTTGCCCACGCCGGTTGGCCCTAAAAACAAGAAGGAGCCGGTGGGGCGGTTTGGGTCCGACAGGCCAGAGCGCGAGCGGCGTATGGCATTGGCCACGGCTCCGATGGCTTCGTCCTGCCCGACCACGCGCTGGTGCAAACGCTCTTCCATCAGCAGCAATTTTTCGCGGTCGCCCTGCATTAGCTTGGCGATTGGGATGCCGGTCGCGCGCGCAACCACTTCGGCGATTTCTTCGGCACCTACCTGCGTGCGCAGCAATTGCGGCATCGCACCCTCGCCGCCTTTAGCGCGGCCTGCTTCGGTGTCTTGCGCCTCTTTCAATCGCTTTTCCAAGGCGGGCAACTTGCCGTATTGCAATTCCGCCACTTTGGTCAAGTCGCCTTTACGGGTGAGGGTTTCGATCTGCTGGCGCAGGACGTCAATCTCAGCGCGAATCTGGGCGCTGCCCTGCGCGGTGGCTTTTTCCGCCTTCCAGATTTCGTCCAAGTCCGCGATTTCGCGCTGCAGGGTGCTGATTTCCTCGTTAATCAGTTCAAAGCGCTTGATAGAGGCTTCGTCTTTTTCCTTTTTTACCGCTTCGCGTTCGATCTGCAACTGAATCAGGCGCCGATCAAGCTTGTCCATCACCTCGGGCTTGGAATCGAGTTCGATCTTGATCTTGGCCGCGGCTTCGTCAATCAAGTCGATCGCCTTGTCCGGCAGGAAGCGGTCGGTGATGTATCGGTGACTCAGTTCAGCGGCAGCCACGATGGCTGGGTCCGTGATGTTGACGCCGTGGTGTACCTGGTAGCGCTCTTTAAGGCCACGCAAAATCGCAACGGTGGCTTCTACGGTCGGCTCACCCACCAGGATCTTTTGAAAACGCCGCTCTAGGGCAGCGTCCTTTTCGATGTATTTGCGGTATTCGTCCAAGGTGGTGGCACCCACGCAATGGAGTTCGCCACGCGCCAAGGCCGGCTTGAGCATATTGCCGGCGTCCATGGCGCCTTCGGCTTTCCCGGCGCCCACCATGGTGTGCAATTCATCGATGAAGACGATGGTTTGACCCTCGTCCTTGGACAGGTCTTTTAAGACGTTCTTCAGGCGCTCTTCGAATTCGCCCCGGAACTTGGCACCTGCCAAAAGCGAGGCCATGTCCAGCGACAGCACTCGCTTGCCTTTAAGCGAATCGGGCACCTCGCCGGCCACTATCCGCTGGGCCAGGCCTTCAACGATGGCGGTCTTGCCCACACCGGGCTCGCCAATCAACACCGGGTTGTTCTTGGTACGGCGTTGCAGCACCTGAATGGCGCGGCGGATTTCATCGTCTCGGCCAATGACCGGGTCCAGCTTGCCAGCGCGGGCGCGCTCAGTCAGGTCCACGCAGTACTTTTTCAACGATTCGCGCTGGTCTTCGGCGTCGGCGCTGTCCACGCCCTGCCCGCCACGCACCGCCAATATGGCCGCGTCCAAGCTTTTGCGGCTCAGGCCCAAGCCCTGGGCCTGCTTTGCAAATTCCGACTTGGCTTCGCTTAAGGCCACAAGAAACAGCTCGCTGGCGACATATTGGTCACCGCGCTTCATGGCTTCTTTTTCGCAAGCCTGCAATAGGCTGACCATATCGCGCCCAACCTGCACCTGGTCTTGGCCTTGGACCTGCGGCAGTTTGTGAGCGGCGGCGTCCGCCATGCTTAGGAGGGAGGGTACATTGACCCCCGCCCGCTGAAGCAAGGCCTTGGGCCCGTCATCCTGGCGGAGCATGGCTCCGAGCACATGGGCCGGCTCAATGTAGGCATGGTCTTGGGCTAGGGCAGCGCTTTGCGCCTCACCCAGAGCCTCTTGAAACTTAGTCGTTAATTTGTCAATTCGCATCGCAATTCCTCGCTTTGGAGTCAGCTTGGGGCCTCACCTGTATTTTCAAGGCGCTGGAGCGCCCCGGGCTTGTCTAAAATCAAGCGGATGAACATTCACCAGCTTAATGTGCAATATGACGAACGCCATGACCGCCTGCTGGTGCGTATAAAAACGGTACAAGAGCAAGAAATCCGGCTGTGGCTCACCCGGCGTATCGGCATCAAGTTGGTCGAGCCGTTGCAAACCACGGTGGCGCGTATCGAATCACTGGACCCCGCAGTCACCCTGGCAGACGAGGAATCGCGAAAAATTTTGGTGGACCTCAAACAAGAAGACTTTTTAAAAAAAGCCGATTTACAAACCCCTTATTCTGAACAAAAAAGCGAGCTGCCGATGGGCGTGCTTCCGATGCTGGTAACCGAAGTCACCATCCATGTGCACGCCAATGGCATGACCCAATTGGTGATCAAGGACGCCGGCGATGACGCGCAGGAGCCGCGCAGCTGCACGCTCAATATGCAGTCCTTCATGGTGCATGGCCTGTTGCATTTGTTGCAACAAGCAGTGCACCGCTCGCAATGGCTAGAACCGATCGACCCGCCCGATGCCGATGACGGTACGTCAGACGCCGCGCATTTGCGCCGAAGCCAAAAAAAGGTTTACACCCACTGAGGTCAGCGGGCATCCGCTTCGACAAGCCTATCAGGCGTTGCGTTTTTCTATTCCCCAGCGCGCTAGCGCTAGGTCATCGGAAACGCGTGCGTCAACCCATTGCGCTCCTTGCGCTGTTTGCTCCTTTTTCCAAAAAGGGGCCTGTGTCTTGAGATAGTCCATGACGAACTCGCAGGCCTTAAAGCTCTCGCCGCGATGGGCCGAGGCTGCGACCACCAACACCACCGGTTCCGTCGGGAGCATTAAACCGATCCGATGCACCACCCGTACGCCGTAAATATCAAAGCGCACATGGGCCTCATCAATCATGGCTTCGATAGAGTTTTCTGTCATGCCGGGGTAGTGTTCCAGCTCCAAAGTTTGCACGCTACCAGCGTGCGCTGCGTCATGCACATTGCGATCGCGAACGGTGCCCAAAAACGTGCAAACGGCTCCAATACGCGGGTCGTTTTGCTGCAAAGCGGCGATTTCCTCGGATACATCAAAAAGCGCTGCTTGAATCCGTACACGCGCTGAACCGTTTAGCCCGGATGGAGCAACAGGCTGGCTCATGTTGCCACCTCAAGCCCGTAGAAAAGCAAAAGCGACACCATGCTTAGCCGCCCGTGACCGGTGGGAAGAACGCAACCTCAGCACCTGGCGTTAAATCCGCGTCTTCGTCGCACAAGTTTTGATTCAGTGCCATTCGCAGCACCCGGTCGCGTCCTAGCGCCTGGGCGGCCGGACCACCGCTTTGCACCAATTCGTCACGCAATTGGCCCAAGGTTTTCGCTCGCGTTTCATAAGACTGGCCACCCATGCCCATGGTCTCGCGGATGCTGGCGAAGTACTTAAGGGTGATCTGCATACGGGTAAATGTAACCAAGGCGCCGGTTACTCGATCAGCCTAGCAAATCGCCCAGGCTGATGAAACGCACAGTGTCTCCGCGTGCGATAGTTCTGCCCGGTGGGTTGTCCACAAACCCATCGCCCCAAACCACCGAGGTCAGCACGCCCGAACTCTGGTTGGGGAACAGGTCCAGGCCGCTATGCGCATTGCGCCTGACGCGCAAAAACTCCTGCCGCCGATCCGCGCGCGGCCAATCAAAGTCCGCGCGCAATGGCTGGCTGGGTAAAGCCACGTCCTGGACTCCCTGCATACGCAACAAAAACGGACGTACCAAAAGTAAAAAGGTGACAAAGCTGGAGACCGGGTTACCGGGCAAACCAATAAAGTGCGCTGCATCCACCTGACCGTGTGCAAAAGGCTTACCCGGTTTGATAGCGATTTGCCACAGGTCCAGACGACCCAGTTGCTGCACTGCAGGTTTGATATGGTCTTCTTCGCCTACCGACACGCCACCGCTGGTCAGCACCAGATCATGCGCCTGCGCAGCATCGCGCAAGGCCTGCACTGTCGCGTCCAAGCGGTCTGGCACGATGCCCATATCTGTTACTGCGCAGCCCATGCGACGCAATAAGGCAGACAGAAAAAACCGATTGGAGTTGTAGATAGAACCGGGTGGCATATCCTGCGGCGCTACCGTGCCGGGCATCACCAGTTCGTCGCCGGTGGAAAACAATGCGACGCGCGGCTTGCAAGCTACTTGCAATTGCGCCAGGCCCACGCTAGCGGCCATGCCTAGTGCGGCAGGGCCCAGACGCAAACCGGACTGCAACACCGTTGCACCGTTCATCACGTCCTCACCGCGGTGGCGTATCCATTGGCCGGTTTGGGGCTGGGTCTGCACTTGGATCGCTGACACCGAAGGATTCGCGCCCTGCACGTCCTGACAATCCTCCTGCATGACCACCGCGTCAGCGCCCAATGGAATTGGCGCGCCGGTGAAGATTCGGGCTACCGTGCCCGTTTGCAGCGGTGCGCCCTGCCTACCGGCGGGAATGCGTTGGGAGACTGGCAATGTGCGCCCTGGCGCAATATCCGCGCAGCGTACGGCGTAACCATCCATAGAACTGTTGTCATGCGGCGGCACTTCCAGCATTGACACCACATCCTGCGCCAATACCCAGCCATCGGCCTCTAAGGTACTGAGCATTTCGGTGCGCACCGGTCTGTTGTCCAAGGCCGCGAGCAATTGACTTAGCGCTGTTTCCAGCGGCAATAGGGGGCTACGTGGCTGTGTGGACATGCGGACGAATCAGTCGCAAGCCGAAGCGATATAAGCTTTGATCGTGTCCACATCCGCATCCATCACCTGCACGCGCTTGGGCAGCGCTTCAATGCCTGCAAACTTAGCTGGTCGCTCTGGCTCGCGACCTAATGCTTCTACGATGGTGGATGCAAATTTGATGGGCAAAGCGGTTTCCAGAACCACCATGGGAACACCCGCCTGGCGGTATTGCTGCGCTACTTTGAGGCCATCGGCGGTATGGGTATCGACCATCACGCCAAAGCGCTGCCAGGTGTCGCGGATAGTGGCGATGCGGTCGGCGTGCGTACTTTTGCCACTGACAAATCCGTAAAGACTTGCAGCCTGGGCAAACAGCGGGTCGGCGTGTAAATCGAAAACACCTGTTCGCGCCAGTCCGGCGCCACACAAATCCGCCACACGCGCGCTGTTACGACCCAGTAAATCGAACACAAAGCGTTCAAAATTGCTGGCCTTGGAAATATCCATAGACGGGCTAGATGTCTCATGCGTGTCCGCACTTCCCCGCACGCGGTAGACACCGGTGCGGAAAAATTCGTCCAGCACATCGTTTTCGTTGGTGGCCACCACCAATTTCTCGATAGGCAGCCCCATCATGCGTGCGACATGGCCGGCGCACACATTGCCAAAGTTTCCGCTGGGCACACAAAAAGACACGCGCTCGGTGTTGCTGCCCGTAGCCTGAAAATAACCGGCAAAGTAATAGACCACTTGCGCCATCAGACGCGCCCAATTGATCGAATTGACGGTACCAATCTTGTAGCGCTGTTTGAAAGCCAAGTCATTGGAGACGGCTTTCACCATGTCCTGGCAATCGTCAAAAACGCCGCGTATGGCGATGTTGTGGATGTTGTCATCGAGCAGGCTAAACATCTGAGCTTGCTGGAACGGGCTCATGCGCCCATCCGGGCTGGTCATGAAAACGCGTACGCCTTTTTTCCCGCGCATCGCATACTCCGCAGCACTGCCCGTATCGCCACTGGTAGCACCAAAAATATTAAGCTCTTCGCCGCGCCGAGCCAGTTCGTATTCAAACAAATTGCCCAGAAGCTGCATGGCCATGTCTTTGAAGGCCAGCGTCGGTCCGTTGGACAAGGCCTCGAGGTACAGGCCCGCTTCCAGCCGCTTGAGGGGCACTATAGCCTCCGTACCGAAGACCTCGGCGGTATAAGTTTTGCGACACAAGGCGCGCAAATCAGCGGTGGGAATGTCGTCCAGATACAAGGACAAAATTTCAAAAGCCAAGTCCGCATAAGGCAAGCCACGCCAACGGGTTAATGTGGCGTCATCAACCTGCGGGTAGTGCTTTGGCAAGTACAAGCCGCCATCGGGCGCCAGACCCTCGAGCAAGATTTCGCAAAAGCGCTTGGGCGCTGCCTGACCCTCTGTGGCACGGGTGGAGATGTACTGCATCAAGCCAACTCTTCCTTGCGGATACGGACGATGTTTTGCAATACCGTAGGCAGGGCCTGCATACGCGCCAGGGCCGCGTCCATGCGCGCTTCTTGGCAGTCATGCGTCAAAATAATCAGGTCGGTTTGGCTGGCGCTGTCGCTATCAACCTCGTCGGCTTCGCGCTGCAATACGGCATCGATGCTGATATCTGCTTCGGCCAATATTCCCGTCACCTTGGCCAGCACACCCGCTTGGTCCGCGACGCGCAAACGCAGGTAGTAACTGGTGACGACCTCGCTCATAGGGAGTATGGGCAAATCGCTCATCGCATCGGGTTGGAACGCCAGATGCGGCACGCGTTGTGCGACGTCAGCGGTGTGCAATCGCGTTACGTCCACGAGGTCGGCGATTACAGCGCTGGCCGTAGGCTCAGAGCCCGCACCCTTACCGTAATACAAAGTAGTACCCACCGCATCACCCTGCACTACCACGGCGTTCATTGCACCCTCCACATTGGCGATCAATCGCTTAGCCGGCACCAAACTTGGATGGACGCGCAACTCGATACCCTCAGCGCGCCGCTTAGCAATGCCCAACAACTTGATACGGTAACCCAGTTGCTCCGCGTAGCGAATGTCTTGCGCAGACAGCTTGCTTATGCCTTCAACATAGGCCTTGTCAAACTGCACCGGTACGCCAAACGCAATCGCTGACATGATGGTCACTTTATGTCCTGCATCAATGCCTTCTATGTCGAACGTCGGGTCCGCCTCGGCATAGCCTAAACGTTGCGCCTCTTTAAGCACGTCCGCAAAATCAAGTCCTTTACTACGCATTTCCGAAAGGATGAAATTGGTCGTGCCATTGATGATTCCCGCGATCCACTCGATCCGATTAGCCGTCAAGCCCTCGCGCAGCGCTTTGATGATGGGGATACCACCAGCAACGGCTGCTTCAAATGCGACTATGACGCCTTTGGCCGAAGCGGCAGCAAAAATCTCAGTCCCATGCACTGCCAGCAAAGCCTTGTTGGCGGTCACCACATGTTTGCCTGCAGCAATGGCTTCCAGCACCAGCGTCTTGGCAATTCCGTAGCCACCAATCAACTCAATGACGATATCAATATCAGGATTCGCAAGCACTGCGCGGGCATCATTCACCACCGTAACGCCCTCACCCACGACGGATCGAGCGCGCTCAATATCCAAATCGGCCACCATCGTGATTTCAATTCCACGCCCTGCGCGTCGCTGAATTTCAGGCTGATTGCGTTTCAGCACATTGAATGTTCCGGTGCCTACCACACCGATGCCCAGTAGGCCTACTTGAATGGGTTTCATATCGCTCTTATAAAAATCACACTGTCAAAATTAAAAAACCGCAAGTCGCACCGTTAAGCATTTGCATGACTCAATCGGTACCGCTCCAGAAACCGCTCCAACCGCCCAATGGCCTCCCGCAAATCATCCTCATGTGGTAGAAAAACAATCCGGAAGGGGTCCGGCGCTTCCCAGTTAAAGCCTGTCCCCTGCACCAGCATGACACGTGTTTCCTGCAATACATCCAGGAAAAACTGCTGGTCGTCTGCAATCGGGTAAATCTTGGGGTCCAGACGCGGAAACATATACAGAGCGGCGCGCGGTTTGACACAGCTGACACCAGGTATTGCGGTGATGAGCTCATAGGCCAAGTCGCGCTGGCGGCGCAGGCGCCCGCCTTCGCATACCAAGTCATCAATGCTTTGGTAGCCGCCTAGTGCGGTTTGAATCGCGTACTGGCCAGGCACATTGGCGCACAAACGCATATTCGAGAGCATATTCAGGCCCTCGATATAGTCCTTGGCGTGGCGTTTGTCGCCGGACAAAGCCAACCAGCCCGCCCGATAGCCGCAGGAGCGGTAGCTTTTGGACAATGAATTGAAGGTCAGCGTCAATACGTCTTGACTGAGCGATGCGATGGCGGTATGGCGTACACCGTCGTACAAGACTTTGTCGTACACCTCATCGGCAAATAAAACCAAACCATGTTCGCGCGCGATCGCCACGATCTCGAGCAGCAATGAATCCGAATACAGCGCGCCGGTAGGGTTGTTGGGGTTGATCACCACGATGCCTTTGGTGCGAGGCGTAATCTTTGCGCGAATGTCGGCCAAATCTGGCATCCAGCCCTTGGATTCGTCGCAGCGGTAATGCACCGGCGTCCCACCGGATAAGCTTGCGGCGGCGGTCCACAATGGGTAATCCGGCGCTGGCAAAAGCAGTTCGTCGCCGTCATCGAGCAGACCATTAGTCGCCATCACAATGAGTTCGCTGGCGCCGTTGCCAAGGTAAATATCATCCAAGGTCACGCCCTTGATGCCTTGCTTTTGGGTTTCATGCATGACCGCTTTGCGCGCGGCGAAGATGCCTTTGCTGTCGGAATAGCCCGAAGAATTAGGCAAATTGCGGATCATGTCCTGCTGAATTTCCTCAGGCGCGTCAAAACCGAATACCGCCAGGTTGCCGATGTTCAGTTTGATGATTTTTTGACCGTCATCCTCCATCTGCCGGGCGCGGTCCATGATGGGGCCGCGGATGTCATAGCAGACGTTGGCTAATTTGGCAGATTTCTGGATGGTTTTCAATGGCACTCCGATGTAGGCACTCAATGGGGGAAACCTATAATTTGACCACAGTTCAGCACTTTTCCCCTGCATAGGCCGGCCTTTGGGCTGCAATTTGTACACCATGAAACTTCAAGCCGACCAGGCCCAAGGCCTCAGTCTTACCGGCTACGGGCCGGGCTGGATAGCCATCAACGGGGAGAAGGTGATGCACAGCATGCTGCTCAGCAGCATGGGGCATCGGCAAAACTGGGGCTGCGAGCGCTTTGAACTCCTTGGCGCTGCACAATTTGACGGCCTGGCGGATTGGGGCGCTGAACTGGTGCTTTTTGGTAGTGGCGAGCGGCTGCGTTTCCCGCAGTCGCAATGGCTGACGAGTCTCTATGCGCGTCGCATTGGTGTCGAAACCATGGATACCCCAGCCGCCTGTAGGACCTTCAACTTTCTGGCAGCAGAAGGCCGCAAAGTAGTAGCAGCGTTGTTGGTCTAAGGTCGGCGTCAAGTCGGCCGCCACAAAGCCCCTACTTTTTTCAGCGTAAAATAGCGGGTTGACGCCGCCACTAGAGACTCAAACCATAGTGAGACGGCCTGCCTGACAAATTCTGCACGCGAGACTCAATACCCTATGGCGATCGTTGTCAACAAACCGCTACCCGAATTTGAAGCCAATGCCACTGGCGGAGTCCGAGTAACTAACAACTCGCACGTGGGTAAGACCCTTGTGCTGTATTTTTATCCCAAAGACAACACACCGGGCTGTACGACGGAAGCGATGCAATTTCGCGACCATTACGCCGATTTCGTAAAAGCCGAGAGCCAAGTATTTGGAGTATCACGGGACAATATGAAATCCCATGACGAATTCAAAGCACGCTTGGAGTTGCCTTTTGAATTGATCGCAGATACCGAAGAAAAGATGTGCCACATGTTTGGCGTGGTCAAAAACAAGATCATGTACGGCAAAAAGGTCAAAGGTATCGAACGCAGTACATTTTTGATAGGCCCTGATGGCCTTGTCAAGGAAGAATGGCGAGGGCTTAAAGTGCCAGGCCATGTGGAAGAAGTACTGCAAGCAGTTAAATCACTTAAAGGCAAAGCCTGATCGGCTTCAAGTTGTTCAATCTGGCCTAATTTTGCGGTCATACGCCTCATGCATAATGGCTCGATGCCTCCAATTTCCACCTTGTCCGACGAAGGCCACCTGATACTAAGGTGGCCTTTTTTATGCCGGATAGTTTGTAGCACCTGATTTTTAATTTTCGAGTTGTACGACATGCCATTGCCACCCGCGCCTACTAAGCCCGCTGACAAACTATCTCCTTCTGCTTTCTCAAAATCGAAACCCCAAGGCCGGTCAGCAAATGCCAAGCGCCAAAGCGCTGTCCGCGAACCGAAGGTCATGTCGGCGGCACCGACTGCACACTTGGAGCAGCACTCCAAGCAGGGTACGACAGCACAGGTGATCCCGATTTCGGCAGCTATCCAGGTCCACAGTTACCCGCAATCCCGCGCACCACAGATTGAACAAAGTGCCGACACAAGCAAAGTAGCGCCGGATCGCACTGCGGGTATTACCAAGCCAGCGCCACGCGGCGAGAAAAAAGCAAGGCGCACCGGGCCGCCCAAGTTATTTGTGCTGGACACCAATGTGTTGCTTCACGATCCGATGTGTCTGTTCCGTTTCGAAGAGCACGATATTTTTCTGCCAATGATTGTGCTGGAAGAACTCGACGGTCACAAAAAAGGTATGACCGAAGTGGCGCGCAACGCGCGGCAAACTAGCCGCACGCTGGATGCATTGGCGGGTACGACTGGGGCCGATATCAGCAGCGGCTTCAAGCTAGATAGCACCGGGCAGCGTGAGGCTAAGGGTAAGCTCATGTTCCAAACGCTGGCACTGGATTACAGCCTGCCGGGCAGCCTGCCGCAGGGCAAAGCAGACAACCAGATATTGGGGGTGGTGGCGGCCTTGCGGACACAGTACGCACCACGTGAAGTGGTGCTGGTATCGAAAGACATCAACATGCGCGTAAAAGCCCGCGCATTGGGCCTAGCCACCGACGACTACCAAAACGACAAGACGCTGGAAGACGGCGATCTGCTGTATTCGGGCGCCATGGCCCTGCCCGCTGATTTCTGGGCGACCCATGGACAAAAAATCGAGAGCTGGCAACAAGGTCAGCACACTTTTTACAAAATCGACGGACCTATCGTGCCGCAGATGCTGATCAATCAGTTTGTCTATTTCGAGTTGCCCGGTGAGCCCAGTCTGTATGCCCGCGTGACCGAAATTCGGGGCAATACCGCGGTGCTCAAGACCTTGCGTGATTTCAATCATTTGAAAAATGCGGTTTGGGGCGTTACTACGCGAAACCGGGAGCAAAATTTCGCCATGAATTTGCTGACCGACCCTGATGTGGACTTTGTGACGCTTACTGGCACAGCGGGCACCGGCAAGACCTTGATGGCTTTGGCTGCTGGGCTCACGCAAGTACTGGATGACCGGCGCTATACCGAGATCATCGTCACGCGCGCCACCGTCAGCGTAGGCGAGGACATTGGATTTCTGCCGGGTACCGAAGAGGAAAAAATGGGCCCCTGGATGGGCGCGCTGGACGACAATCTGGAAGTGCT
>CAMDHL010000015.1 GCA_945898105.1 Comamonas sp. lk
TGCAAACAGCGCGAGAGTACGGTGACCGGCACCTTTTGCGGATCCGTGGTTGCAAGCACAAACTTCAAATAGTCCGGTGGCTCTTCCAGGGTTTTGAGCATGGCATTAAAGGCATGCCCCGTCAGCATATGCACCTCGTCAATCATGAAGACCTTAAAGCGTCCCTGCACCGGCTTGTAAACCGCCTGTTCCAGCAACGCTTGCACCTCGTCAACACCCCGGTTGGATGCCGCATCGAGCTCGGTGTAGTCCACAAAACGACCCGCATCAATTTCAGTACAGGCCGAACACACACCACAAGGCGTGGCGGTAATGCCGCCCTGCCCGTCAGCACCTTGGCAATTGAGCGATTTGGCCAAAATCCGGGACACCGTGGTCTTACCTACGCCCCGGGTACCGGTAAAAAGATAGGCGTGGTGCAGGCGCTGCGTCGAGAGCGCGTTGCCCAACGCTTGCACCACATGGGCCTGGCCCACCATTTCCGCAAAATTGCGCGGACGGTATTTGCGGGCAAGTACAAGATAGGACATAGGACGATTCTAAGGTGGCCGGTCCGAGGGTACCCTTCAGTGGTGCCCGAACTCAGCTGCCAGGGTTATGCCCTCGGCGCCGATAATGCGTCGCGCATTGGAGGGCCGCATGTCGCCCTATAAACACCAATCCGCTATATTGCCTGCTAGGAATGGAGGAGACCTTTTATGAATATGCCTGTACCCGCCTCGCTGTTAATGAGCGGACTAGATTACCGCGAATCCTTGCGCCGCTACCGACCACGTGTTTTTCTTGACGGACATCTGGTGGAATCGGTGGTTGACGAACCAGGCTTTGCCCCCGGTATGAATGCTATCGGACTCACCTACGACTACGCCCTCAAGCCGCAATACGCCAAGGTTATGACGGCAGTTCAACAAAGCAGCGGTAAGACCGTTAACCGCCTTACCCATATCAACACGAGTGCCGGCGACCTGCTCAACAAATTAGAAGCCGTACGCCTGGTTTGCCAGGAGACAGGTTGCGCCCAGCGTTACCTCACGCACGACGCCATCAACGCCATCGGTCAGGTTAGCGCGCGCATCGATGACGCCAAAGGCAGCACCGAGCACACCGCGAAATTCTTGAACTATATGCACCGGGTACAGGACCAAGACTTGACCCTAGGTGTGGCCATGACCGACGCCAAAGGTGACCGGGGCCTGCGCCCCCACCAGCAAGGCAACCGGGACAGCTATGTTCACATCGTCGACTACCACGCAAAGCACAACGGGCAGCACGGGATTGTGATTTCGGGAACCAAAGCCATCGTTACCGGCGCCCCCTACATGCATGAATTGCTGGTGATGCCGTGCCGCAATATGGGACACGCCGATGCCGACTTTGCAGTCTGCTGCGCAGTGCCGATTGACGCGCCGGGCTTAACCATCATCTCCCGCCCGGCGGGCCGCCCAGGCGAACCCGAACACGGCGCGCCCCTTTTCAGCAGCAAATACGGCCAAAGCACGGCGGTCTGTATGTTTGACAAAGTGTTTGTCCCCATGGAAAACGTGTTTTACGCGGGCGAATGGGAACACTCAGGCTATTTGACCTACAACTACGCCACCCACCACCGCCACACCTGCATTGGCGCGCGTGCCGGTTTTGGTGATTTGCTAATTGGCGCGGGCGCGCTGATGTGCGAAGCCAATGGCTTTGACCCTGGCCAAGAAAGCCATTTGCGCGAACAAATGGTGGAACTCATCACAATCACCGAGAGCTTTTACGCCTGCGGCGTTGCGGCAAGCGTCTATGGAAAGGAAGACCCGTACAGCCACAGCTTTGTGCCCGACGCGGTGTTTTCCAATATCGGCAAACTGTTGCTGGCCACCAAAATTTATGACATGCACCGCATTGCGCACTACGTCAGCGGCGGCCTGATCGTCACCCTACCCGGCCCAGACGAAGACCACAACCCAGAAACCGGCGCCAAGCTCAGCGAGGTGCTGCGCGCCAACCCGGACGTCCCCTACGAACAACGTATACAGACCGCCCGCTTTATCGAAGACCTGACGGCTGGCTACCAAGGCGGCTGGTATTCCGTGATCAGCCTGCACGGCGGCGGCTCGCCGGCGGCCATGAAGCAGGAGATTTACCGCAACTACCCCATAGGCTCCAAAGTAGAGCTGGTGGAGCGCCTGCTCGAACGTGGTGTTGCGGCCGATGGCTCTGCCGCCCCCGCACCGCACGACCCGGCTCGTGCTATCACCCAAAACCGCCAGCCAGGTAAATGTTGTGATACCGGCTGTACCGTGCCGGGGACGCCGATGATGGTAGATTTACCCACGGTCGAGGCGACGCTGCCATCCAAACGTGTTAGCGCCAAGCCCTGAATCGAAGGCTAGGCGCTCTTAGCGGCCTTGCGTTTGGCTTTTTCCTTGGACTTGGTTTTTCCTTTTTTTTCTGACTTTGCAACGCGTTTGCCACTTACATCGCGTGACCACACAGACCGTGCGTCGGGCGCCGGCGGTTCCATAAATGCATCGCCGAAATCGCCTGGACCAGGCTCAGGCAGCGGGCGCCCGCTGTCGCGCCATTCCACCGCTGCCGGGAAACCATAGGTCTGGGCATAGCGCTTAAACCATAAACCTTCGGGCGAATGGCGGGTGATGCCGTCAAACACATTAGCAAACATTTGCGTCTGCTCCAGGCCCATGGCATCTATGGCCTGGTTGATGACCAACTTATTCATCATCAACTGATTTTTCGGGACTCCGGCAATGCGTTCAGCCAGGTCCTGCACCACGGCATCAAGTTTGGCAAGGGGCGCCACCTCGGTAGCCAAACCCCATTCAAAAGCTTGCTTGCCGTCGATCAAATCGCCCGTCAGCATCATGCGCTTGGCACGCATCGCGCCTAACCGGTACACCCACATCGCCGGGCTGGGGCAACCCCAGACACGAACCGGCATGTAGCCAATACGTGCTTTGTCCTCCATCACGATGAAGTCGCAGCAGGTGGCAATATCACTCCCGCCAGCAGCCGCATACCCATGTACACGCGCAATCGTGGGTTTATACGAGCGCCAAAGACTCATAAAGTCTTCGGTATTACGCTTCATGAATTTGTAGTCGATCATCGGGTCCCAGGGCATGGGTTGCGTGATCACGTTGGTGGGGTCGCCCTCGGCATAGTGTTTCAGGTCGTAACCGGCACAAAACGCATCGCCCGCGCCACGCAACACAATCACATGCACACGGTCATCGGCATTGGCTAGTTCCACCGCCTGGCGGATTTCGCCTGGCATCTCATCATTGATCGCGTTCAGACGTTCGGGCCGGTTGAGCGTGATGGTGGCAATACGGCCCTGCACTGCAATATGCAAGGTGGAAAATACGTGGTCGGCGTTCACGCTGGCCATGCGCTTGCCTAGGGCTGCAGCGGGCTTGGTCGTGTTTTTAGAGGAAGCAGCGCGTGGTTTTTTGGCTGCCTTCTTGGCTGCCGGCGCTGCCTTTTTGTCAGTGGATTTACTTGCCATGTGAGATGCCTTTGTACTGCTTTAAATAGAAGAAAAATCGCCATGGCGGCCCAAGCCACCCTTAAAACGCCCTGCTCCGCCCACGCCTTCTTGCACCAGGCATTCCAGGCCGTTGTACCACTCCTTACGCATGGCATCGCGCACGGTTTCGCCATGTTGCATGTAAATCGAGCGTCGGTCTGCGCGCACGCAGGCCTGCGGGAATCGGGCAATTTCAGCGGCTAATTTTTCCGCTTCCAACCGCGCTTGGCCGTGCGGTACTAAGCGCTCACAGGCGCCTATGGCCAAGGCCTCGGTGGCCGGCACTTTGCGCCCGGTCAAGGTAATTTCCATTGCCCGGCCCATACCCACCAAGCGCGGCAGGCGTACCGTGCCGCCATCAAGCAAGGGGATGCCCCAGCGCCGGCAATAAACACCAAAGTAGGCGTCTTCCGCCATCACGCGCATATCGCACCACAGTGCCAATTCAAAACCCCCAGCCACTGCCGGACCTTCCACCGCCGCGATCACCGGTTTGGACAAGTCCAGACGTGTGGGACCCAAAGGACCACGCGGCGCGCGGCGAGTCGGGTCAATCGGGTAATCAATGTCGGTGAGCGGGCGCTCCGAATCGGTCAGCGTACTGGCGTATTTCAAATCCCAACCCGCGCAAAAGGCGCCGCCTTCTCCCCACAAGACGGCGACGCTGGCGCTATCGTCTTGATCAAACTCCTCAAAGGCGGCGACCAGAGCCTCGGCACTGTCCGGGTCCATCGCGTTGCGCGCCTCTTCAAACCGACTGTGGATGATGGTCCATACCGATGCATTTTTTTCAATCCGTACCATGTCATTTATCTCCTGGTGCTTGGTTTTTTAGTCATGTGCTTTTCGCCGGACGGGGCCCAGCGGCGCGCATGGAGGTGCGCTAGCGCCATCTATGCTAGTGCAAAAAGCAGGCGGCGCTGGCAGGCTTGTGGCCGAGCATCCGCGAATTAAGGCTTGGTCTGATTGGCCTGTATGCAACGGGCAATATCGCAGGCCGTAGGCAGCGTGGCGCGGTACTCAAAACCAGGCCGGGGTAAGCTGCCGTCGCGAGCAAAACAGCGCTCGCCTTTGCCGTTGTCGTAATAGGAGGTGACATCAACACAGCGCCGGGAATGGGCCATCAACCCAAAGTGATGCCCCATTTCGTGAGAAATCACCATTTGCAGCGTCTCGCGCGCGTCATGCGCTGGGTTGCGGGTATTGAGCAAACGAAACATCGCTGGGCTCATGGCCAGCAGGCCCCGGCCCAGATCCGCTTGGGCAAAATTTCCGCCACTGTTTTTTTCACTCCATTGGACTACCACAGCCCCATCGGACAAGGCGGTATCTGGCTTGAAACGTTGCACTGCGTTAGGCACGCCACAAGGCGACCAGGCCAGTGCAGACCTTTGCACCGCAGCCAATACCTGTTCTTCGGAAAACCACTCCGGCGCGCCGCTATGGTCATACACAAATAGCAGCGAAGGCTTGTTCACCGGTCGGTCACGGCCATCACCCCAGGTCACGATTTCGCCGGGCAGGCACTGCGCCATTTCCCGATCGCGCACGGTCTGCGCAGAAAGCGTCAGGCTAAGAAATGCCAATGCCGCAGAAACCGCGACAAGTAAGTTAGGCCTCATTTAAGCGTCCGCTCGCATGGGCACCGCAAATCCACGTTGCACGGCGGGACGCGCCATCATGGACTGGTACCAACGCTGCACCTGCGGAAAATCGACCAAATCAACTTTATGGCGCGGATGTCGCCAAACCCAGCCCAGCAGCGCGAAATCGGCGATGGACAAGTCCCCCGCGAAATAGCTGCGCCCCTGCAAGCGCCGGTCCATCACACCATACAGGCGGCGTGTCTCAGCCATAAAGCGCTCTAGACCATAGCGCCGATCAGCCTCCGAAGCCAAGGCAATAAAGTGGTGTACCTGCCCGGGCATCGGGCCAAAGCCGCCCATCTGGAACATCAGCCACTCCAAGACCTCTACGCGCGCGCGGCCCTCATGTGGCAAAAAAAGACCGGTTTTTTCGGCGAGGTACATCAATATGGCGCCGGACTCGAAAACACTAATGGGCTGGCCGTCCGGCCCGTCCGGGTCCACGATGGCAGGAATTTTGTTATTCGGGCTGATGCGGATAAACGCCGGATCGAACTGTTGGCCAGCGCCAATATCGACCACGTGCACGGTATAGGGCAAGCCCATTTCTTCCAGCGCAACACTGATTTTTCGCCCGTTGGGCGTATCAAAGGCAAATAATTCAATAGTCAAGACAAGCCCCTCGGTTCAAGGCTCGACAAGCTTTACCAGCAGGCGCAAACATCAATCATCCTCACTGGCCGCGATGCCAGGAAACAATATCTCGGTGAACCCGAATTGCGAAAAATCGGTCATGCGCATGGGGTAGAGTTTCCCCCACAAATGGTCGCATTCATGCTGTACGACACGCGCATGGAAACCATCGACTGTGCGGTCTATCGGATCGCCAAAAGCGTCCCAGCCGGTGTAACGTATGCGGCCCCAGCGTGGTACCACGCCGCGCAAACCTGGCACGGACAAACAACCTTCCCAATCCGACTCTTGCTCGTCGCCTATTGGCGTAACGGTTGGGTTGACCAGCACCGTGCGCGGTACCAATGGCCGATCCGGGTAGCGTGGATTGCGCTCTTCCGAACCAAATAGCACTACCTGCAAGTCCACACCGATTTGCGGCGCAGCCAAGCCTGCACCGTTAGCTGCGCGCATGGTGTCCAGCAGGTCTGTCACCAATAAATGCAAAGCGTCGGTATCAAATTGCGGCACCTCTTGCGCCATACGCAACAAGCGCGGGTCGCCCATTTTCAAAATTTCGCGAACTGCCATTAACGCACCTCCAGCATGGTGAATAAAGCGGACTCGTCAATCACCGGGACGCCCAGTTCCTGCGCTTTGTCCAGCTTGCTACCAGCTTCAGTACCAGCGAGTACATAACTGGTCTTCTTGCTCACCGAGCCAGCCACTTTAGCGCCAGCACCCTCAATCAAAGCCTTGGCCGCGTCGCGACCCAAACTGGGCAAGGTGCCGGTGATGACAAAGGTCAAACCAGCCAGCGGTTTGGGTGCGTCAGACGCAGCTTCCAACGCGGGCCAATGCACGCCGCAGGCGCGCAGCTGTTCCACCACCTCGCGGTTGTGCGCCTGGTCAAAAAATGTCCGCAAACTTTCCGCTACCGTAGGGCCGACATCATTGACCTCCAGCAGCTTCTCCATCGGCGCGTCCACGATGGCTTGCACATCACCGAAATGCCGGGCCAATTCCTTGGCGGTAGCCTCGCCCACATGGCGAATGCCCAGCCCGTAGATGAAGCGCGGCAGCGTAGTGGCCTTGGATTTTTCTAAGGCCTCAAGCAAATTGTTGGCCGACTTATCGGCCATACGCTCCAGTGCGGCCAAGGCGGTAAAACCCAGCCGGTAAATATCGGGCAAGGTGCGCACCAGCCCAGCTTGCACCAACTGGTCCACCAATTTTTCGCCCAAGCCTTCGACCTCGACCGCACGGCGCTGCACAAAGTGCGAAATCGCTTGCTTGCGCTGGGCACTGCAAAACAAGCCACCAGTGCAGCGGTAATCGGCCTCGTCTTCTTCACGCAAAGCCGCTGACCCACACACCGGGCAAATACGCGGCATGGTGAATAGCTCGCCACGAGAAGGCGATTGCAGGCTAGCCGCCAGCACGCTGACCACCTCGGGGATCACATCGCCGGCCCGGCGCACCACGACGCTATCGCCCACACGCACATCTTTGCGCCGGGCCTCGTCTTCGTTGTGCAGGGTGGCATTGGTGACAGTGACACCGCCCACAAACACCGGCGCCAGCTTGGCCACCGGGGTGAGCTTGCCGGTGCGCCCTACTTGTACATCGATAGCCAGCACCGAGGTCACTTGCTCTTGCGCCGGGTATTTGTGCGCCACCGCCCAGCGCGGCTCGCGGCTCACAAAGCCCAGCCGTTGTTGCAATGCCAGGTTATTCACCTTGTACACCACGCCGTCAATATCAAAAGGTAACTGGTCGCGCAGCGAACCGATGCGCTGGTGAAAGTCCAGCAAGCCCTGCGCGCCCAGCGCGGTCGCAGTTTTTGCGGCTACCGGAAAACCCCAGGCCTTGAGTGCCATCAGCAAGTCCATGTGCGTCGGCCAGGCCGGTCCGCCTTGGATCTCCCCCACGCCATAGGCAAAAAAACTTAAGGGCCGCTGCGCTGCAATGCCAGGGTCGAGCTGACGCACCGCACCGGCGGCTGCATTGCGCGGATTGACAAAGGTTTTTTCCCCTTTGTCTCCCTGGGCAATGCGCTCGCGTTGGCGGGTATTCAGCGTTTCAAAATCATCGCGGCGCATATAAACCTCGCCACGTACTTCCAGCACCGGCGGCGCGTCTTGCAAGCGCAGCGGTATCTGCCCAATCGTGCGCGCGTTATGCGTCACATCCTCGCCGTATTCGCCATCACCACGCGTAGCGGCCTGCACCAACACACCGTTTTCATAGCGCAAATTCATCGCTAGGCCGTCAAATTTCAGCTCGGTCACGTACTCCACGGCAGGTGCGACCTCAAGCAGTTCCAACTCTTTGCGGATGCGGGTATCAAATGCCTGCGCGCCGGTCGGTTCGGTATCGGTCTCGGTGCGTATGCTCAGCATGGGTACGACATGGCGCACGCTATCAAATTGCGCCAGCGGCTTGCCGCCCACCCGCTGCGTGGGCGAATCCACAGCGCGTAAATGCGGATAACGCGCCTCAAGCGCCTGCAACTCCCGAAACATGCGGTCGTACTCAGCGTCGGGCAACTCGGGCGCATCGAGCACGTAATACAGATGCCCGTGGTGCTGCAACTGCGCCCTCAATCGCGCCATGCGATCAGGCGCTTGGGCGTCAGAATCAGGATCGTCCACTAGCTCAGGGTTTAGCACCTAGGCCCTACTTTCTCAGGAGGAAAGTCGAAGCGCGCAATCTTCGCGCCCGCTTTGATGGCCGCCACAACGTCAGGAAAACAAGCGCCGGGCCAAGGCAGATCCGGCGGCAAAATCACGCTGCTCCAGCCGGTCGTAAAGGCGCTGCAATTCCTGGCTGATGGTATCGAGCGCCTGGTACGGCAGCGCTTGGTCATTGTCGTCAGTAACGACGCCATCCATAGTCTGTGCCATACCTTGCGCGGCCTGACACATGCGGTCAAAAGGCAATTCAGCGCGGTCCACTTGCGGCACATCCAGGTGCAAAACCAACTCGTAGATGGCTGACTGTGCCGGATCTTCCGCCAGTGCTGCCTGACTGTCAAAGGTCAACGACAAAAGGGGCGGCAACCCATCAACCGGCGCGGCCAATACCATTCGCCCGGGCAATTGCCCTGGGACAAAGCCATATTGCGCCGCGACCTGGCTGACATAGCCAGGGCTCCAAGCTGCATGGCTCGCCCGCAGATTCAAGCCTAATTGCGCATCGTGCTCGCTAGCGAAATGGTCTAGCTCGCGCGCACGCGCAACCTCATCGCGCATCTCACGAAACTCCGGCGTGCCATTGACCGCATCGGCAAAAGCCTGTGTCTTGATGACGAATTCCGAATATTCAATATCGTTCAGTGCACCAGCCCGGTTCGCTAGCTGAACGGCCGTCTGAAAAGCCATGTACCGTGCACCGGCGACTGGCGTTTCCCACTCTTGGGCATCGGCATTAAAACCTTCAATTAAAAAAGGTTTGCTACCTACCCGCCAACTCCCCGGAAAAGCCGCCACCGCCGCATCGCCAGACACCGCGGAAACCATGGGATCCAAATTGACCGCGGCTACAGCGTCAATCAAATCGTCGATCGCCGGGCGCCGCGGCGCGGCCAATGCTTTGTTCAAGTTCGTAAAACCCGTATCGTCGAAGACGGGTTCGGTGAAAGCGGGCGAGCCTTCCGGCTCAGGTACATCCCCTTGGGCTTGACGCGGGGCGTTGGCACGCGCCGACCAAAGGCTTTGCAAAAGCACCGCCAGCAAAACCAAAGCGCCCAATACCAAAAGGCCGATTTGGAACTCGCTCATGCCGCCTCCACCAGCCCCACGGCCGCTTCCATATCCACCGCCACAATACGTGAGACCCCTTGCTCCTGCATGGTGACGCCAATCAGTTGCTCAGCCATTTCCATGGCAATTTTGTTGTGACTGATAAACAAGAACTGTGTGCTCGCACTCATGCGCTGCACCAAGCGGGTGTACCGCTCCGTGTTCGCGTCATCGAGCGGTGCATCCACCTCGTCGAGCAAGCAAAACGGTGCCGGGTTAAGCTGGAAGATTGCAAACACCAGCGCAATAGCGGTGAGCGCTTTTTCGCCACCCGAAAGCAAATGGATGGTCTGATTTTTCTTGCCTGGCGGTTGGGCAATGACTTGCACACCTGAGTCCAAAATCTCATCGCCGGTGATGACCAGGCGCGCATTGCCACCGCCAAAAAGCACCGGGAACATCTCGCCGAAATGGCGATTCACTTCGTTAAAGGTTTCGGCCAGCAGTTCACGAGTTTCGGCGTCAATCTTGCGGATGGCGTCTTCCAGGGTGCTCATGGCCTCGTTCAAATCCAGGCTCTGAGCATCCAAAAATTCTTTGCGCTCCCGGCTGCTAGTCAGTTCGTCTAATGCAGCCAGATTGACCGCGCCCAGGGCAGTGATTTCGCGGTGCAGGCGGTCTATTTCTGCTTGCAGGGCGGAAAGTTTGATGTTGTTGCCTTCCACACTTTGGGCCAAGGCATCCAAATCCGCCTGCGCTTCAAACAACTGGTTTTCGTATTGTTCAAACCCCAGGCGCGCGGCTTGTTCTTTCAATTGCAAATCGGTAATGCGTTGACGCATCGGGTCCAGCTCGCGCTCGAGCTGCAAACGGCGTTCCTCGTGGCTGCGCAAGGTGGCGGTCAAATCCTCGTAAGCACTGCGCTTGGCGCCCAGCGCCTGCTCGCGCTCGGCTTTCAGAGCCAGAACGGTTTGCAAACCGGCCTGCGCCGCAACGTCCGATAGATCCTGCAACTCGCCCTGCCCGCGGGCCACTTCTTCGGCTACTGCGATGGACTGCGCGTCGGCGGTTTGCAGTGATCGCTCAATCTCCTGCTCCCGCGCCTGCAAGCTGCGCTGGCTGAACATCTGCTCTTGCACCTGGCGCTCCAGAGCGCGCAACTGCTCGCGGCTTTGGTCCAGCTGCGCTTGTGCAGCCATGGCACGTTCTTCCAGATCCGCATGCGCCTGCTGGCTTTCGCCTAATTGAATATCCAGAGTTTCAAAGCGCGCCTCGGCTTCTTCAGAGCGCGCCGCCAGATCTTCGAGCATGGCGTCTACCTCGGCCGCGTCGGCCTCAATTTCGCTGCTGCGCTGACGCGTTTGCTCGGCCAATTGGCTAAGACGCAAAACTTCCACTTGCAAGCTGTGGCTACGGGTCTGGCTTTCCTGCGCGTGGCGACGCACATCAACCAGCTGCGCGGCGCATTCGGCATAGGCGCTTTCGGCCCGGTTGAGCGCACTGCGCGAAGCCTCGGCCATCATGGCCTGGGCGCGCACATCTTTTTCCAGATTTTGAATTTCCTGCGCCCGCGCCAGTAAACCCGCTTGCTCTGCATCGGCAGCGTAAAAACTGACACTGTGCGCACCTACCGCATGGCCTTGGGGCACGAACAGTGTTTCGCCGGCTTGCAATTGGGTGCGCTGGGCAAACGCTTGGTCCATATCGGAGGCAGCAAAGCAGCCGCGCAGCCACTCAGCCAACACCGCGGCCAGGCCAGCGTCATGCACTTGCACTTTTTCAGCCAGTGCGGCCAAGGTACTAGCCGCGCCGCCGCGCCCCGCTGCCGGACGGGTGAAGAAAGACAGCTTCACCGGCGGCAAGTCCTGAATAAATGCCTGCACTATTTCCAGCTTGGAAACCTCCAGCGCGCCCATGCGGTCGCGCAATGCGGCCTCGATCGCGTTTTCCCATCCGGTCTGAACCTGTATCCGAGTCCACAAACCCTGCAAATCCACCAATCCATGTTTGCTGAGCCAGGGCTTGAGCTTTTCATCGGTACGCAAACGCTCTTGCAAGGCCTTGAGCGCTTCCAGCCGCGCGGATACGTCGGCATAACGCGCTGCGTCCGCATTAACCTGCTGCTGCTGGGCGCGGCGCGCTTCGTCCAGTTCAGGTGCACTTTCCTGCAAGCTGTGCAGTTGCTCCAAGGATTCTTCAGCCACCGCGCGGGCTTGCTCCCACTGGGCTTGCAAATCCTGCAAGCGCGCGTCGTCGGTCTGGGTCAGTGCACTGCGGTCCGCGTTTAAACGTTCGCGTCGGGCACTGAGCTGACGGCTTTGTTCCTGGATATTGCGCTGCTCAGAGGCCAGCACGCTCAAGGCCTGCTGTACCTGGGCCACCGCATCGCGCTGTGCCACGGCTGCTGCCTGGGCGCTTTGCAAAGCCTCTTCCAGTGCCGGCAAATGTTGGGCCTGCTCCTGGGTTTGCGCGTCAAGCAACTCGGCCTGCTCAGCGCCAGTCTCACGCGACACGAGCAGCTGCTCTTGGTCAATCAGCGCTTGCGCACGACGCTCAGCCCACTGGGCGCTTTGGGCTTGCAGCATAAGCAAGCGCTGCTCCACGCGTTGGCGGCTTTCCACCACATAGCGAATTTCAGCCTCCAAGCGGCCGACTTCGGCACTCGCTTCGTAAAGCAAGCCCTGGCTTTGGTTGACTTCATCGGCCGCGGCGTAATGCGCCTGGCGCACTTGCTCCAGTTCGGCCTCGATATGGCGCACATCGGCCATGCGCGACTCCAGCGCATTGACCGCAGCCTGGGCATCACGCTGCACCCTGGTCTGCTCCGCTTGCGCTTCGGCGCGTCGCAAAAACCAGATTTGATGTTGCTTCTGCGTTACATCGATTTGCATCGTCTGGTACTTTTGCGCCACTTCGGCCTGGCGCTCGAGTTTTTCCAGACTGCTATTGAGCTCACGCAGAATGTCTTCCACCCGGGTCAAATTGGCGCGGGTGTCGGCGAGGCGGTTTTCAGTTTCGCGCCGCCGCTCTTTGTATTTAGATACGCCCGCGGCTTCTTCCAGGAAAAGACGCAGTTCTTCAGGTTTGGATTCAATAATGCGGCTGATCGTGCCTTGGCCGATGATGGCGTAGGCGCGTGGGCCCAGGCCGGTGCCCAGAAATACGTCCTGCACGTCGCGCCGGCGCACTGCCTGGTTATTTATGAAGTAACTGGACGTGCCGTCGCGCGTCAGCACCCGGCGCACCGCTATTTCCGTAAATTGGCCCCATTGACCGCCCGCGCGGTGATCGGAATTGTCAAACACCAACTCGACACTCGCCCGGCTGGCGGCCTTGCGCGTCGTGGTGCCGTTAAAGATGACATCCTGCATGGACTCGCCACGCAATTCACTGGCACGGCTTTCGCCCAAAACCCAGCGCACGGCGTCCATGATGTTGGACTTTCCGCAGCCGTTGGGGCCCACCACTCCCACCAGCTGGCCCGGCAGCAGGAAGTTGGTCGGTTCGACAAAGGACTTAAAACCCGACAGCTTGATGGAATTGAGGCGCACGGCTAAGAGCTTGCAAGGGCTAAGTGATTGATTTTATTGATATAAACCAGCCGCAGCGACGCGGTATGGGACCATAATGATACCGCGCACACAGGCGGCGCCCGTCTAGCGCGGTAGCGCTTAGCCCGCGCCGGGGGCTCAGGCCCTTTGCTGCAGGTAGGCCCGCGCCTCCGCCTTCAATTGATGCAAAGTCGGCAACAAAGCTGTGGCTTCATTGCGCAGTGCAGGGCTATCTTGGAGGCGGATCCTTTTCTCTACGCCAGCCAATTGCTCAGCAAAAGCCGCGTGGCAAAACACCGGTATAAATCCTTTAAGAGAATGCAATAGTCCGGCAGCCCCAAGAAAATCGCCTTGCGCCAGCATTTGTTCAAGGTCCGCAATATCTTTATCCAGCGATTGCACCAAAGGGCCGAGCAACTCGCAGACCGCCTGGGTATCACCCAAAAACTCCAAGGCGCCCTGAAGGTTAAGAACCTGAAAACTACCGGTATCTCCTAAGTTGGCATGCATCTAAAAAACCTTACATGATGGCAGGGCGAAAGCATTCAAGCAACCACCCAAAATAGCGTACAAAAAACCCCTGAACCATAATACACCCCTATGAATGTGCATTTGTCGCTCCTGCATGCCTACCCGTTTGAACGGCTGCGCCAACTTTTCAGTGACGTGACGCCGAATGCAAATTTCAGTCCTATCAGCCTCGGTATTGGCGAGCCGCGCCACCCGACACCGGATTTGATTAAAAAAGCCTACTGCCAAGCCATCGAGGATGGTGCAGGACTTGCAGCCTATCCGGCGACGACGGGCGATTTGGCCATGCGCCAAGCAATAGCACAGTGGATGCACAAGCGCTATGGACTGACCGTGCGCGCATCAGATCAAATTTTGCCGGTCAATGGATCGCGTGAGGCGCTGTTTGCGTTTGCGCAAACCATCGTCCAAGCTGAGCAAGGAAAGGCCAAACCGTTGGTGGTTTGTCCCAACCCCTTCTATCAAATATACGAGGGCGCGGCATTGTTGGCAGGTGCCGAGCCCTATTACGTCGCGTCGGTGCCAGAGCGTAATTTCGCTCAAGATTGGGCATCAGTACCCGCAGAAGTCTGGGCGCGCACGCAGTTGCTATTTGTATGCAGCCCCGGCAACCCCGCTGGTGCGGTAATGCCGCTGCAGGAATGGAAAACTCTGTTTGAACTTAGCGACCGTTACGGCTTTGTCATCGCATCAGACGAGTGCTACAGCGAAATCTATTTCCGTGACACGCCACCACTAGGCGGCCTGGAAGCGGCGGCGCAATTGGGCCGCAGCGACTTCAAAAATCTGGTGAGTTTCACCAGCCTCTCTAAGCGAAGCAATGTGCCGGGTATGCGCAGTGGTTTTTGCGCGGGCGACGCGGCGCTGATGGCGCAGTTTCTGCGCTACCGCACCTACCATGGCAGCGCCATGAGTCCGGTGGTGCAAAGCGCCAGCATCGCCGCTTGGCAAGACGAGATCCATGTGCAAGAAAACCGCGCCCTGTACCGTGAAAAATTCCATACCGTCACCCCGGTGCTGGGAAAAGTGCTGGACGTGCGCCTGCCCGACGCTGGTTTCTACCTCTGGGCCAAGGTACTTGGCAGCGACGAGGACTTTGCCCGTGCGCTCTACGCTGCCTACAATGTGACCGTCTTGCCGGGCAGCTATCTGGCGCGCAGCGCGCAGGGACACAACCCCGGCGCAGGTTTCGTGCGAATGGCACTGGTCGCGCAAACCGCCGAATGCCTGGAAGCAGCGCACCGCATTGCAGCCTTTGTGCGTGACGCCGCTTGACGCCCCGTGATGCGCGTAGGCCCCAACTCTGATTTCTATTTTTTCGAACCGAAAGCCTTTTTATGACACAACAACTTCAAACTATTCTGGACGCCGCATGGGAAGACCGTGCCAATATCTCCGCTAGCTCTGCGTCCAAAGAAGTTCGCGATGCAGTGGAACACGTTATCAGCCAGCTCAACAACGGCAGCTTGCGCGTAGCCACCCGCCAAAGCGTGGGGCAATGGACCACACACCAGTGGATTAAAAAAGCCGTGCTGCTGAGCTTCCGCTTGAAAGACAACAGCGTTATCAAAGCGGGCGAGTTGGGCTTTTACGACAAGGTGCAAACCAAGTTTTCGCACATGGACGAAGCGGGCATGAAAGCCGCTGGTGTGCGCGTAGTACCACCTGCGGTAGCGCGACGTGGAAGTTTTATCGGCAAAGGCGCGATCTTGATGCCCTCTTACGTCAACATCGGCGCCTATGTCGATGAAGGCACCATGGTCGATACCTGGGCGACCGTTGGCTCCTGCGCCCAAATCGGTAAAAACGTGCACCTGAGCGGAGGCGTTGGAATCGGTGGCGTGCTTGAACCTATGCAAGCGGGCCCCACCATCATTGAAGACAACTGCTTTATCGGCGCACGCTCCGAAGTGGTTGAAGGCGTTATCGTCGAGGAAAACTCGGTCATTTCCATGGGCGTGTACATCGGCCAAAGCACAAAAATTTACGACCGTGCCACGGGTGAAGTCAGCTACGGCCGCATCCCCTCCGGTTCGGTAGTAGTGTCGGGAAATCTACCCAGTAGTGATGGCAAATACAGCTTGTATTGCGCCGTCATTGTCAAACGCGTGGATGCCCAAACCCGCGCCAAGACTTCGCTAAACGAACTGCTGCGTGACTAACGTCCATGACAAGCGTTGAACCCGCATCTCCTGCGGTCCGCGAGGGCCTGGAGCGTTTGCTGCGCTTGCTGGTGCAGAAAAACGGCTCGGACCTGTACCTCAGTGCCAACAGCCTGCCGGTCGTGCGTATCCACGGGCTATGTGTGCCTGCCAGCAGCAAGGCGCTCGACCCTACGGCTCCGGCCCAGGTATTGGCCTTGCTGATTGGTGCGCAGCGGTCACAGGCGCTGCGGGCGCCCGATAGCCTGCAGTGCGTTGCCACGCTTGCTGATGTCGGTCAATTTCGTGTCAGCGCCTTTTTTCAACGCGGTTCGCTCGCGCTTGCATTACGACCCATCCCCTCGCAGTTACCGCATTTAGAGAAAAGCCAGCTTGCCCCTGCCCTGTGCGATGTGGCTATGGCAAAAAGCGGCCTGGTCCTTATTTGCGGAAGCGCCGGCGCAGGCAAGACCAGTACAGCAGTCGGCTTACTCGACTATCGCAACCGGCAAACGTCCGGGCACATACTCACCCTTGAACAGCCCATCGAATACCAGCTGGAGTCGAAAAAATCCGTAGTCAACCAAGTTGCCATTGGCACGGACACGGCTGGCTGGGAAAGTGCCTTTGAGGGAATCGCCAAACACGCCTGTGACGTCGTCTTTATCAGCGAAATCCATAACGCCGCCAGCGCACAAGCCGCCTTGCAGTGTGCGCAAGCGGGCATGCTTTGTATAGCTACTTTGACCAGCGCAAGCGCAGGGCAAGCGCTCACCCGATTTGTGCAATTTTTGCCTGCGGCCGATCGTGCTGATGCACCAAGCCAATTGAGCCAATCCCTGAACGCGATCGTCGTGCAAAAACTGGCTCGCACCAAACAAGGACCGCGTGTCGCCCTCTGTGAGATTCTGGTCAAAGCAGGCACAAGCACTGAAATGATCGCCCGTGGCGCATTCGGCGAGCTAGACCGCACGGACACAT
>CAMDHL010000016.1 GCA_945898105.1 Comamonas sp. lk
CATATGCCCCCACCGGCCCGCATTGATCCATCACGCTTTTACAATCCTCCGGTGCTTCAACAAAGAACCCTTAAATCCATAACCCGTGCCGTTGGCGTGGGTCTGCACAGCGGTCAGCGTGTGGAAATCACCCTGCGGCCCGCGGCGGCCGGTACCGGCATCGTGTTTCGGCGCGTGGACCTGCCCCACCCGGTAGACATCGTGGTTTCGCCGCAAGCAGTCACCGACACGCGGTTGGCTTCTACCTTGTCTAGCGGTGACGCCAAAGTACATACCGTGGAACACTTGATGTCGGCCTGCGCCGGATTAGGCGTTGACAATATGTTTGTGGATATCAATGCCGAGGAAGTTCCGATCCTGGACGGTTCGGCGGCCTCTTTCGTATTTCTGCTGCAAAGCGCGGGTATCGAAATGCAAAATGCCGCCCGCCGCTTCATCCGTGTCAAAGCGCCTATCTCAGTGCAACACGGCCAAGGCAGCGATCTCAAATGGGCCACATTGGAGCCCTACCATGGCTTTAAGCTGAGCTTTGCTATCGACTTTGCGCACCCGGCCGTGGACAGCACCGGTCAAAGCGTGGACTTTGACTTAAGCCAGGGCTCTTACGCGCGCGACATTGCACGCGCGCGCACATTCGGCTTTACCAAAGACGTCGAAATGATGCGTCAAAACGGTCTGGCACTAGGTGGTGGCCTGGACAATGCGATCGTCATGGACGACTACAAAGTGCTCAATTCGGATGGTCTGCGCTACGACGACGAATTCGTGAAACACAAAATTCTGGACGCCATGGGCGATCTGTATTTGCTGGGTATGCCGCTGCTCGCCCATTACCGCGCTCACCGCTCGGGGCATGCGCTCAATAACCAATTGCTGCGCCAACTGCAAGCTCAGCCCCAGGACTGGGAAATCGTAAGCTTCGATGATGAACGCAAAGCACCCCAAGGCTTTGCTCAATTAGCACCTGCATGGTGAGTGCGCCCTGCAGCGCAGCCTCAGTGGCTTCGGCCGGACTTGTAACCTGCGCCTGCGCCAATGCCCCGCGCTTTGGCAATGCGTGCCATAGCCGCTCCGGCATGCGCATGGGTAATCGCCAAACCTAATGCATCGGCCGCATCCGGACCGGGTAGGCCCGGCAGATCTAGCAATCGGCGCACCATCTCGCGAATTTGCATTTTGTCGGCGCGACCATACCCCGCCACCGCTTGCTTCATTTGTAATGCGGTGTATTCGGCCACTGGCAATTTGGCGTGCACCAGGGCGCTGATCAAAGCACCACGCGCCTGGCCCAGTAGCAAGGTCGATTGCGGGTTAACGTTCACAAACACGATTTCCACGGCCGCGCATTCGGGCTGGTAGCGCTGCACTACTTCGGCCAATCCATCAAACAAGGCTTGTATGCGATCGGGCAAAGCCTGGCTGGCCAGCGCCTGCGTGCTGATAGTGCCGCTGGCCACATAGCGCAGGCTGCTGCCTTCTCGGTCGAGCACGCCAAAGCCGGTGGTGCGCAAGCCCGGATCGACGCCCAATATTCTCATGGAGCCGCACCCGGCAGGCGAGCGTCTGGCATGCGGGCGACGATCACATTGGCACGTGCACTGAGGTATTCCGAATTGGGTAATTTTTCAAAGTAACGCGGCCGAGGGAGCATGACCGCTAAGCGCGCTGCTTCCCAAGGGCTTAGTTGGGCAGCCGACTTACGGAAATAGTGCCGCGCTGCCGCTTCCGCGCCAAAAACGCCATCACCCCACTCCACGCTGTTGAGATAGATTTCCAAAATACGTTGTTTGCTCAGGAGCTTTTCCATGAGCAAGGTGATGACCATTTCCTGGGCTTTGCGCACCAGAGTGCGTTCGCCGGACAAGAATAAATTTTTGGCCAATTGCTGGCTAATAGTCGAGCCGCCCACCACTTTGGCCGGGCGCGCTTCGCGGCCATTTTTCACTTTGGCCGCCTGTTGCGCGGCGCGCTCTTCGGCTTTGCTATTTTTAGACCAGGCCTTCTCCAGTGCTGCCCAGTCGATGCCGTCGTGGCTGGCAAAGCTGTCATCCTCCGAGGCGATCACTGCGCGCTTAAGCGCGAGGCCCAGTTGGGCATCACCCTGCCAAGTTTGCCTCCAGCGCACACTGCCCTTCTCCTGCATTTGGCGCCAGACTTGCGAACGCTCGAAACTGGTGGACTGCGGATCGACCCAGGCCATGGCAGCGATGCGCAACGCGAAATACAGTTGCAAGCCCAGCAGCGCCAAGCACAGCAAGCCGATGAATCGCAACAAGGCCATCAGGGAGCCCCCAGCGCCTCGGTGCGCAAAGCTTCGTCACGGGTGAAAGAAAAGCGTGCCACCACCACCAACTCGTCCAGCGATTTACGCATTTCAGGCGTGAAGACACCAAATGGCCCAGCACTACGCGCCACCGATTGCGCATGAAGATCAAGCGCCGGATTGCCAGACCCTTTGACAATTTCTGCATCAAGCACTTCGCCCTTGAAATTGACGGTAACCATCATCGTCAACGCACCATACATTTTTTCGCCATTACGTTCGGGAAAGTGCATAGTGCCCCGCGCTTCGATTTTGCGGCGCATGCTGTCGTAGTAATTGGCGTAAACCACTTCGCGTACCGCCGGGCTGACATAGGCCTTGCGCGGACGGGCGTTTTCGGTTTGGACGCGCTCTTCAATTTTGGCCAGCATCTTGGTCAATTCCAGACGCTTTTGCTCTTGTTGGATTTTTTCGTCCAAGGTCATGTCCGCGTTTTGCGCGTTCGGGTTCATTGCCAGGATTTGTGCTTTCACGCGCTGCAAAAGCAAGTTTTGCTGGGCCAGCATTTTTTGCTGTTCTTCCTTGGTATCGCGCTCCTGGGTATCACCGCTTTGGGCCTGGGCCGCTGCCGCCAAGGGGCTGGTCGCCATGCCTTTTGCAGCAGCACCGCCGCCAGCCAGGGACACCTGGGCTAGGGCCTGCGCCTTGTCTGGCTTGCCGCTAGCGACAGCGTTCACAAGGGTGATTTCCAGCGGGCTGTCATCAGTCAGGCGTTGCCAGGTTTGCGGGCTGGCAAAGCGCAGCGTTAAGACCATCGCATGCAGCAGCACGGAGACCAGCAGGGCGCGCTGTAAAAGGCTCCACTGGCTCCATTTCCACCAGCGCAACAATGGGGTAAGTTCCATAGCGTGTAAGGGCTCAGGTGGGATCCGGGGTGTCAAGTACATCAAATGCTATGGTAATTGGGCCTACCAAGTCTTCCTCCTCCTCGCCTGTCCCCTGGGCGGCGGAACCACCTTCTTCGCCATCGCCTGAGTCACCGGTCTGCTCCGGGCTATCCAGACGCTCCAGCACGGTCGCCGAAAGGTCCAGGGTCATCAAGTCGATCGTGCCCAGACGCAATCGCACTTGCGCGCCACGCGGCACCCCAGGTCCCGCGGCGATAGCCAGCACCAGCGGCAAGTCGTCCGCGCGCGCCAGACCGTCCTTGATCACCGTGGCGACAAGCTCGGTGATGGCGTTCTGGCGCAGGTATTGCAAGGTCCAGAAGCGTTCCATCGAAGCTTGGTAGCTGTTGTAAGCAGCGTAGGTGGCCTCGAATGCGGAGATGATGGAAAACAGTTGCGCGTCTTTAGGCTTAAAGGGTGCGGCCAGCGCTGCGGTGCTGCCGTGGCGAGCGCAAGCGATGATTTGCCATTGGTTGACCAAGTCGGTGTAGCGGCGCAGCGGCGAGGTGCTCCAGGCATAGCTTTTGACACCGATGCCCGCATGCGGCAAGGCCTTGGTACCCATGCGCACTTTGACGCCCGGCGCCATCGAGGCCTGGCTGCGGTAAATCGCAGGTACACCCAGGCTGGCCAGCCATTGACCCCAGGTGCTGTTGGCCAAAATCATGGCCTCGGCTACGATTAAATCCAAGGGCGCGCCACGTTGGCGCACACTGATTTGTACGGACTCTTCGCCCATGGGTTCCCCGTCCTCAAGGCCGGGGAGGCGAAAGTTGTAGTCGGGACGATTAAAGCTTTCGGGCTTGCCGCGCACGATTTCGCGCTGGGCTTTATGGGCACATGCAAATCGATGTAAAAACGCCAACTGCGCATGCAATGTCGTAGCAGCCGAAGCCTGGACATCGCCGCTTAAGGCTGCGGGTGCTTGTGCCGCTTTAAGCCAATATTCGGTAACCAGACTGTCTAGTTGGTCGTGGCGCAGGTTATGGCTAATCGGCACACTTTCGATACGGGTCTCGCTGCTCTTTATTTCAAGGCTGATCTCATCCAGCGTGACATAAAGCGAAAGCGCCGGGCAATTACGGCCTTGTTGCAGGGTGTAAACCTGCACCAAGGCATCGGGCAGCATAGTCAGCTTGTAACCTGGCATGTAGACAGTGGACAAACGATGACGGCCCAGGCGGTCAATATCGCTATCGGGCGCAATGGCCAGGCCCGGCGCAGCGATATGCACGCCGATGGTGACCGTCCCGGTACCAAGGCCTTGCACCGACAAAGCATCGTCGATTTCGGTGGTGGCCGAGTCGTCGATGGAAAAAGCCGCCACCGGCGCCAGCGGTAAATCGTCCGCAGGCGGGATCGCCGCAATAGAGGGAAAGGCCGTGCCCTGAGGAAAGTTTTCCAGCAAAAAACGCTTCCAGTGAAACTGATAGGGAGAATCGATCGCGCCGCTGGCCAGCAGCAACTCCAAAGGCGCAGTGCGGCTGTCGCGCGAGGCCTGCACCACCGCTTTGTACTCCGGCGCGTTTTTGTCCGGTTTAAATAATATTTTGTAGATCTGCGCACGTACCGGCTCGGGACAAAGGCCTTCGGTGAGCTCGCGCGCCCATTGCGCAATCAACTCGGTTTGCTGGCGCTTTTTTTCAATCGCAGTGAGCGCTTGCGCCACGATGTCGGCCGGCGCCTTTCGGAACATACCTTTGCCGGCGCGGCGGAAATAATGCGGTGCTTCAAACAAGCGCATGAGCATGCCTGCTTGCTCGAGCACGCTAGCTTTGTCGCTGAAGTAGTCGCGCGCCAGATCGGCAAAACCAAAGTCGCCATCAGGCGCAAACTCCCAGGCTAATTCCAATTCCACCGATTGACTGAGCGCCTGGGCTTGCTCCATAAATTGCGCGGGCGTGGGTTTCTCAAAGCGCAGCATGACGTTGGCGGTCTTGACCTTGAGGCGCTTGCCGCTGTCAAGCTCCACTTGGGCCGAGGCTTCGCTTTCGGACAAAAGCCTTGCGGCCATGAATTTTCCAGCTTCATCAAACATCAGGTACATGCTTGGATTGTCCCATGGCGCATCAGGAGGCGCGCGCGATAATCGGACTATGCCTACTGCATTTGGAAAAGTATCGCTGCGCAATCGCTTCTTGCCCCTGTGGGCCGGGATGGATGGTGCATTGGCCTTTATTATTTTTTGTCTGGCATGCGCGGGGCTGCTGGTGATGTATTCGTCGGGCTACGACCACGGTAGCCGCTTTGGCGATCACGCGCGCAATATGCTGATTGCTGCAGCCGTGATGTTTATCGCCGCGCAAATTCCGCCGCAGCGATTGATGACACTGGCCGTGCCGCTATACACCGTTGGCGTTGCGCTCTTAATCGCGGTGGCCATTTTCGGCGTGACCAAAAAAGGCGCGCGCCGCTGGCTCAATCTGGGTGTAGTGATTCAGCCCAGCGAAATTTTGAAAATTGCCATGCCGCTCATGCTCGCCTGGTGGTTCCAAAAGCGCGAGGGCCAGTTGCGTCCTTTGGACTTTGCCGTAGCCGCGGTACTACTGGCGGTACCGGTGGGCTTGATCATCCGTCAGCCCGATTTGGGCACGGCCATGCTGGTGTTGGTAGCCGGGCTATCGGTGATTTTTTTCGCTGGCGTGAGCTGGAAATTAATTGCGCCGCCCGTGCTGCTGGGCCTAGTGGGCGTAGTGCTGCTGATCGGTTTTGAAACGGTGCTCTGCGCTGACGGCATGCGCTGGCCAGTTTTGCATGACTACCAGCAGCAGCGCATCTGCACCCTACTGGACCCCACGCGCGATCCGCTGGGCAAGGGCTTTCACATCATTCAGGGCATGATTGGCATCGGGGCGGGTGGCTTTTGGGGCACTGGCTTTATGCAGGGCACGCAAACCCATCTTGAATTCATCCCAGAACGCACCACCGACTTCATATTTGCAGCCTTTTCCGAAGAATTCGGCCTTTTTGGCAACCTACTCCTCGTTGCCGGCTTTATTGCCCTGATCCTGCGTGGTCTTGCAATTGCGCTGGAGGCGCCAACCCTGTTTTCGCGCCTGCTAGCGGGCAGTGTGGCCATGATTTTCTTCACCTACGCTTTTGTGAACATGGCCATGGTCAGCGGCATCCTGCCGGTAGTGGGTGTGCCCCTGCCTTTTATCAGCTACGGCGGCACTGCCATGGTTACGCTGGGCTTTGCCTCGGGAATTCTGATGTCTATCGCAAACGCAAGGCGCCTGGTGCAGTCCTGAGCCGGGTAGTTACCGGCACCGCGCCGCTCTTGCCCCGGCCAAGCCAAGGGCTTGGGACGCCGCCTAGAATGCCCCGATGATCTCCCGCGAACCCACCCTCGAACGCTTGGCCACGGCCAAATCCCTGCTTCTCACGCCTTTCGGCCTCGACGAAGGCCATCTGAGCCGCGCATTGGCTGAAATCAAGGCGCACAAGGTGGACGAAGCCGACTTGTATTTCCAATACACCCGCTCCGAGGGCTGGAGTCTGGAAGAAGGAATCGTCAAAACCGGATCTTTCAGCATCGATCAAGGCGTGGGTGTGCGCGCCGTGAGTGGCGAGAAAACCGCATTTGCATATTCTGACGATATTTCCGAAGCCGCTTTGCTCGATGCAGCACGAACGGTGCGCAGCATTTCGCAAGCGGCCAGTCAGCGCCGTATCAGCGTGAGCAAACCCAAAATCGCCCGCAGTCGCTCGCTCTACCCGGACCAAGACCCGATTTCGACCATGGACAGTGCGGCCAAAGTGGCATTGCTGGGGCGGGTGGAAAAGCTAGCCCGCGCTAAAGACCCGCGTGTTTTGCAAGTGATGGCAGGGCTGGCCATGGAATATGACGTGGTGCTGGTGGCGCGTGCCGACGGTACTTTGGCCGCCGATGTGCGGCCTTTGGTGCGCTTATCCGTTACCGTGATTGCCGAGCAAAAAGGGCGGCGCGAAGTGGGCTCTTCTGGCGGTGGCGGGCGCTTCGGTCTCGCTTATTTTGACGATGCGCAGATCAGCCAATATGTGGACCAGGCGGTGCATGCGGCGCTAACCAATTTGGAGGCGCGCCCCGCACCCGCTGGTGAAATGACCGTCGTGCTGGGCTCGGGCTGGCCCGGAATTTTGTTGCATGAAGCCATCGGCCACGGCCTGGAGGGTGACTTCAACCGCAAGGGCTCTAGCGCTTTCAGCGGACGCATAGGCCAGCGCGTGGCAGCCAAAGGTGTCACCGTGCTGGACGACGGGACGATAGCCGACCGGCGCGGTTCGCTCAATGTGGATGACGAGGGCAATACCAGCGCGCGCAATGTTCTGATCGAAGACGGCATATTGAAGGGCTATATCCAGGATGCCATGAACGCGCGCCTGATGGGTGTGGCACCCACCGGCAACGGACGGCGGGAGAGCTATGCGCATGTGCCCATGCCACGTATGACCAACACCTATATGTTGGGCGGCGATAAGGATCCCCAGGAAATCGTGCGCAGCATCAAAAAAGGCCTGTATGCCGTCAACTTCGGCGGCGGGCAGGTGGACATTACTTCAGGCAAATTCGTGTTCTCGGCCAGCGAAGCCTATTGGGTGGAAAACGGGAAAATCTTGTATCCGGTCAAAGGCGCCACGCTGGTAGGTAGCGGTCCAGACTGCTTAAAGCGCGTCAGCCTGATCGGCAACGACATGGCCCTGGACAGCGGCGTAGGCACCTGCGGCAAAGATGGGCAAAGCGTGCCGGTGGGCGTGGGCCAACCCACTTTGCGGATCGACGGTCTGACCGTGGGCGGCACCGCCTGAGGCGTCAAGTCCGCGTAAGACCTGCTGTGTTACATTCTTATCTATGAATTTTTCGCGCTTTTACTTTAGCTACTTTTGGTTCTCCAACGCCGACGGCGTGAGAGGGTTCTGAACGCAAGCAGACAAACAGCGTACCGAATTCCCCGAACCGCCGGCCTCCCCGGCGGTTTTTTTATGCCTTATTTTTTGAACTACCTGCAAGAGGAAATCTGAAATGACCGCCAGCGCCGACCGCACCAGCATTACCGATGACGAACGTATCAAGGACATTACCGTGCTGCCGCCCCCCGAACATTTGATCCGCTTTTTTCCCATCAGTGGGACTGCGGTGGAAACACTGGTTGCAGCCACACGCAAACGAATCCAGAACATCATGAATGGCAAAGATGACCGCCTGTTGGTCATCATCGGCCCTTGCTCCATCCACGACCCCGCAGCCGCGCTGGACTATGCCAAACGCCTCAAAGAGCAGCGCGATCATTACGCGGACACTTTGGAAATCGTGATGCGGGTGTACTTTGAAAAGCCACGCACTACTGTTGGCTGGAAAGGCTTGATCAACGACCCCTACTTGGACGAGAGCTTTCGCATTGACGAGGGTCTGCGCATTGCGCGGCAGTTGCTCATCGACATCAACCGCCTTGGACTGCCCGCAGGTAGCGAGTTTTTGGATGTGATTTCTCCGCAATACTTGGGCGACCTGATTGCCTGGGGCGCCATCGGCGCGCGCACTACCGAGAGTCAGGTGCACCGCGAACTGGCCTCGGGCCTGTCTGCTCCCATTGGCTTTAAAAATGGCACTGACGGCAATATCAAAATCGCCACCGACGCGATTCAGGCGGCCGCCGGTGGACATCACTTTTTATCCGTCCACAAAAACGGCCAGGTGGCAATTGTGCAAACCCAAGGCAACCCCGATTGCCATGTGATCTTGCGCGGCGGCAAAGCGCCTAATTACGATGCGAAAAGCGTAGAGAGCGCCTGCCAGGACTTGGCCAAATCGGGCCTGCCGCAGACCCTGATGGTGGACTGCAGTCACGCCAACAGCAGCAAACAGCACCAAAAGCAAATGGATGTGGCCAAAGACATTGCAGGCCAGTTGGCGCAGGGCTCGACCCGCATATTTGGCGTGATGGTTGAAAGCCATTTGAACGCCGGAGCGCAAAAGTTCACGCCGGGCAAAGACTCCGTGGCCGATTTGCACTATGGCCAAAGCATTACCGATGCCTGTCTTGGGTGGGATGATTCGCTGAGTAGTCTGGAGGCCTTATCGCAATCGGTGAAAGCGCGTCGCGTAAGGCGCAGCGCCGCGACCTGAATACGGCCCAGGCAGCCCGCGCCGAGGGCATCGTACGGCAGTGCGTGCGTTGGTGATTCTTGCCCTTTGGCCTATGCCTGAGGGCGAACGTCATCCTGATATCAAATAAGCTGCAGGATGAGGCTTGCAAGGCGCAGGAGCGCCAATAGCGGTTACGACTGAGGCGGCGTCGCAGCAGCCTGCTCAATGGCCTTGAGCAACTTGTCGTGGATACCGCCAAAGCCGCCATTGCTCATGCACACCACGTGATCGCCGGGCTGGGCAGCGGCGCGCACTTGCTGCACTAACGCATCTACGCTATCGGCGACCCGGGCGCGCGCACCCATGGGTGCCAAGGCCTCGTGTGCGTCCCAGCCTAGGCCGCCGCTGTGGCAAAAAGCCAGATCCGACTCTTCCAAGCTCCAAGGCAATTGCGCTTTCATGGAACCCAGCTTCATGGTGTTGGAACGCGGCTCAAACACGGCCAGAATGCGCGCCGCACCCACCTGTCGACGCAAGCCGTCAAGAGTGGTACGGATAGCGGTCGGGTGGTGCGCAAAATCGTCATAGACCGTAACGAGTGGCTTATCCCGCTGCCCCGAAAGGGCGACACGCCCACGCACTTCCATGCGGCGCTTGACGTTCTCAAACTGCTGCAAGGCAAGGGCTGCAGCCGCCGGGCTGACTCCCAAGTGTTCGGCCGCGGCGATAGCGGCCAAGGCATTGAGCTGGTTATGCACACCACCCAAGTTCCAACGCACGTGCGCGACCTGCGCGCCATGCTGCAGCACCGCGAAATCTTCCGGATCGCCCTCTGCGCTGAAATCGCTGACGGCGGCGCCGAAGCTGCGCACCTCGCTCCAGCAGCCCATTTGCAGCACCCGCGCCAAACTTTCTTCCAGCCCATTGAACAAGACCCGGCCATTGGATGGCACCGTGCGCAGCAAATGGTGAAACTGCCGCTCAATCGCTTGGAGGTTATCGAAAATGTCCGCGTGATCGAATTCCAGGTTATTCAAGATGGCGGTGCGCGGCCGGTAATGAACAAACTTGCTGCGTTTGTCAAAAAACGCGGTGTCGTACTCGTCCGCCTCAATCACAAATGGGGCGCCCCGCCCCAGACGGGCCGATACGCCGAAGTTCAAGGGCACGCCACCGATCAGAAAGCCCGGCTCCCGGCCCGCGTGTTCCAAAATCCAGCTGAGCATCGCGGTGGTCGTAGTTTTGCCGTGGGTGCCGGCCACCGCCAGCACATGACGCCCAGCCAATAGGTGCTCGGCCAGCCACTGCGGGCCGCTGGTATAGGGCAGGCCCTGGTCCAAAATCGCTTCCATCAGCGGAAATTTAGCCGTGCCGTCGGTATGCCGTGCGCGGCTAACCACGTTGCCCACCACCCACATGTCCGGCGCCAAGGCCAGCTGCTCGGTGCCAAAGCCTTGCATCACCTCGATACCCAGCGCTTGCAACTGATCGCTCATCGGCGGGTACACCCCGGCATCGCAGCCCGTCACCCGGTGTCCCGCCTCCCGCGCCAGGGCAGCCAACCCGCCCATAAAGGTACCGCAAATGCCCAATATATGAATATGCATGGGCCAAGTTTACCGGTCACCTCTAGGCTCGCAATAGTGTCCGTAAGTCGGTCACACGGGCTTGGCACCCCACAAGCAAAGGCTCTTGACCTGCCCGCTAGGATCGACCGATTCAGGCATTCTGGGCTGCAGCGCCGCACTAGCAGGTACCACAAATTTGGCAGGTTCACGTCGTACGCCTCTTATTGGATAGCGCCGGTACAAGGTAGGGGCCAGCCAGGCGATCTCGACCCTCGCTTGTCTCACACATCACGCCGCCAAGCCCCTGTTCCGGATTGGCCCCTGCCTTTGACGGCCATTGAGACAGCCGTGCACAATGCACCAATGGACAGCATCAAAGCGGAAATAGCGGTAGTGGCAGCGCGCGCGGTGGTGGAGGAAGGCTTAGACTTTGGCACGGCAAAGCGCCGTGCAGCCCAGCAACTGGGCCTGTCGCCGCGCCAGGCCCTACCTAACCATGAAATCATGGAGCAGGCGGTGCAGGACTACATCGCCATTTTCTGCCCCGAAAGCCAGGCGCAGGAGCTTGGCATTCTGCGCGGCATCGCCCTGGACTGGATGGAACGCCTGGCCCGCTTTCAACCCCATCTGGGCGGCGCAGTCTGGCGCGGTACAGGTACCCGCCACTCAGACCTTTACCTGCAATTGTTTTGCGAAGACTCCAAGATAGCCGAAATTACCCTCATCGATATGGGCGTGCGCTTTCAGGCCAGCCAGGTGACAGGTTTGCACGGAGACACGGTGGATGCGCTTAGCGTGCAAGTCTGGTGTGAAGCATTCAAATCGTATATAGGCCTGCACCTGTTGGTGAACGATCTGGACGGCATACGGGGGGCGCTGCAATCTGACGGGCAAGGGCGGCGTTGGCGTGGGGATGCCAATGCTTTACGCAGTTTGATGGACAATGGGTTGTATGGAAGCACCTGAAATCGCCCCAAAAGAGTCGCCCCGACGTCGCTGGGCGCTGGGAGCGCTGGCAGCGACCGCCTTGGGTGCCGGTGTTGGCGCCTCTTGGTGGCGCAATCGACCGAAGCCGGATGCCGCACCTGCCGGGCTTTGGGCGCGCCAATGGGTCAGCCCGCAGGGCCCAAGTATTGCCATGCAGAGCTTTCAAGGTCGGCCGCTGCTGGTCAATTTTTGGGCGACCTGGTGTCCGCCCTGCATTGAAGAACTTCCGCTAATTGAGACCTTTTATCAGCAAAATAAAGCCAATGGATGGCAAGTTCTTGGATTGGCCGTGGATAAGCTAGAACGGGTACAAAGTTTTCTCAAAGCCACTCCCCTGTCCTTTGCGATTGGGATGGCCGGATTAGAAGGTACCGAACTGAGCCGCGAATTGGGCAATATGACGGGAAGTCTGCCCTTTACCGTGGTATTGGCAAGCGATGGTCAAATCGCCCAACGAAAGCTTGGGCGCATCGTTCAGCAGGATCTGGACCAGTGGCGTGGTTTAAGATAGGGGTCAAGCTAATCGGACTTGTCGAATACCTATTACCTCTAGAAGCATCAATTTAGCCTCAGTTAATGTATTTTTAACTGCCTTTAATTAATTTAAAGTATTTTTAACGCGCTGGGTGGGTCGGCATTGTCAGAAGACCCCGTCCAATGCAAGGAGGATCCATGGATTTACGCAAACTCAAGACCCTGATCGACTTGGTCTCCGACTCCAACGTCTCGGAATTGGAGATTACCGAAGCCGAAGGCAAGGTAAGAATAGTCAAAGGCTCGCAAGCGGTAGTGCACAGTTATGCGCCAGTCCCTGCACCCACCATGACCGGTGCGCCGCAAGCTCAAAACGCACCCCAGGTCTTGTCCCCGGCAGCACCTGCGGACGCCCCGGCAGCCGAGGTCAGCGAGCTCCACACCGTGAAATCGCCGATGGTGGGCACTTTCTACCGCTCGTCCTCCCCTGGGGCAAAAGCCTTCGTGGAGGTCGGTGACATGGTGAAAGAGGGAGAAACCATCTGCATTATTGAAGCTATGAAGATTCTCAATGAGATTGAAGCGGACAAATCCGGCAAGGTGGTTCAAGTATTTTGCGAGAACGGGCAGGCGGTGGAATACGGGCAGGCCCTGCTTACGATCGAATAACGTCCAGTCATGTTTAAAAAAATCCTGATCGCCAACCGTGGCGAAATTGCGCTGCGCATTCAGCGGGCCTGCCGCGAGTTGGGCGTGCGCGCGGTGATGGTGTATTCCGAGGCCGACCGCGATGCGAAATACGTGCGCCTGGCGGAGGAGGCGGTATGTATCGGACCGGCAGCATCGAACCTCAGTTATTTGAATATGCCGGCCATTATTTCGGCCGCCGAAGTCACCGACGCCGAAGCGATCCATCCCGGCTATGGCTTTTTGAGCGAAAACGCCGATTTTGCTGAACGAGTCGAGAAGAGTGGTTTCCGATTTATCGGACCTTCCCCTGAATCCATCCGCATCATGGGCGACAAGGTCTCGGCCAAGCAAGCCATGATCCGCGCGGGCGTGCCCTGCGTGCCCGGTTCGGAGGGCGAATTGCCCGATGATCCGGTCCAAATCCGCCGGATTGCGAAAAGCGTGGGCTATCCGGTCATCATTAAGGCTGCGGGCGGTGGTGGTGGACGTGGGATGCGCGTGGTACATACTGAAGCAGCGCTGGTCAATGCTGTAGCCATGACCAAGGCCGAGGCAGGTGCAGCCTTTGGCAATCCTGCGGTGTATATGGAAAAATTTCTCCAAAACCCGCGCCATATTGAAATCCAAATTCTGGCCGACTCGTTTAAAAATGCGGTGTATCTGGGCGAGCGCGATTGCTCAATGCAAAGGCGGCACCAGAAGATTTTAGAAGAAGCACCTGCGCCCGGCATCAATCGCAAACTGATAGAACGTATCGGTGAGCGTTGTGTAACAGCCTGCAAAAAAATGGGCTACCGCGGCGCCGGGACCTTTGAGTTTTTATATGAGGCGGGTGAGTTTTACTTCATCGAGATGAATACCCGTGTCCAGGTGGAGCATCCGGTCACAGAGATGATCACTGGCATTGATATCGTCAAAACCCAAATTATGGTGGCAGCCGGGGAAAAATTACCGTTTACGCAGCGTCAGATTACGATTACAGGCCACGCCATTGAATGCCGTATAAATGCCGAAGACCCCTTCAAATTCACACCTTCGCCGGGACGCATCACCACCTGGCATGCACCGGGCGGGCCAGGCGTAAGAGTGGATTCGCACATTTATTCCAATTATTTTGTTCCGCCTTATTACGACTCTATGATTGGAAAGCTGATCGTACACGGCGACACGCGTGAACAAGCGCTGGCGCGCATGCGCACCGCTTTGCTTGAAACCGCGGTCGAGGGCATCAGCACCAATATTCCGCTGCACCGGGAGTTGATGGTGGACTCCAAGTTCATGGCCGGTGGCACCAATATCCACTATCTGGAGCATTGGCTTGAACAGCACAAACGCTGAAGCAAGTCTGTATGAGCTGAGCCTGGTGTGCCCACAAAGCCAGGTCGAGACCTTTAGCGACGCCTTACAAGCGCTGGACGCGCTGAGCGTCAGTGTCGAAGATGCCGACGCCCATACCGACGCCGAACAAGCTTTGTTTGGTGAACCGGGTATGCCCGCTCCTCGGGACGGATGGGATCGCTCGGTGGTCCTGGCGCTGTTTAGCGGCGAAAGCCAAGCGCTTGAGGCCGGTCGGATTTTGCAAGCACAAGCGTTTTTCGAGGGCTGCACGCTGTACGGCGTATCAGCGATTGCTGACCAAGACTGGGTGCGGTTGACACAAGCGCAGTTTGCGCCAGTGGAAATTACGGCGAGTTTTTGGATCGTGCCCAGCTGGCACCAACTCCCTGCGGCCGCTAGCCACAGCATTGTGCTGGACCCAGGCCTCGCCTTTGGCACCGGAACCCATCCCACCACCCGTATGTGTCTGCGTTGGATCGCCGGCAATCCACTACCCGCAACGGTATTGGACTACGGTTGTGGCTCGGGAATTTTGGCTATCGCAGCATCGAAATTTGGCGCGAGCGACGTTTGCGCAGTGGATATCGATCCGGCGGCGGTACAGGCCACACTAGACAATGCCAAAAACAATGACGTTACGCTGACCGCCGGTTTACCCGATGCCGTCATGGGCCGCTACGGCTTGGTGGTGGCTAACATTTTGTCGTCGCCGCTAAAAGTGCTCGCACCCCTTTTGTGCAAGCTGACGCGAAACGGGGGGCGGATACTTTTGTCCGGCATATTGGAGCGCCAGGCCGAGGAATTGGAAGCCGCCTACGCACCGTTTTGCCGACTGAAGGTGCTGGACACGGAGGAAGGCTGGATCCTGATGAGCGCAACTTTGAGCTGAAAAAGCAGCCTAAGGCGTGCACTGATACTGCCTCGCTTGGTGTGCCGCCTGTATCCGAATCCAAAGCAGGTCCCGGATCTGCCCAAACGTTTGCACCGCAACATGCCACTTGAAAATCCTCGTGGAGGTGCCATGAAAAAAGCCCAGCACACGCGAAGCATGCCGGGCTTGGATTCGAAGCTGAAATAAATCAGGGCTTCGATGCGCTCGGGAAAGGCCAAGCAGCCTTGGGGTTGAGCGTGGTCTGTGCCGCAGGGGCAGCAGGCTTGGCGGGAGCAGACGCTTTTTTCGCAGCGGCTTTCTTGCCCGGTGCAGCCTTTTTAGCGGGTGCCGCTTTCTTCGCAGACGCTGCTTTTTTGGCCGGAGTGGCCTTCTTCGCAGGCGCCGCTTTCTTAGCCGGTGCCGCTTTCTTCGCAGGCGCTACTTTTTTGGCCGGAGCGGCCTTCTTCGCAGGCGCTGCTTTCTTAGCTGGTGCCGCTTTTTTTGCGAGCGCAGCTTTTTTGGCCGGGGCGGCCTTCTTCGCAGGCGCTACTTTCTTAGCTGGTGCCGCTTTCTTTGCGGGCGCAGCTTTCTTTGCAGGCGCTGGTTTTTTGGCCGGAGCGGCTTTCTTCGCAGGTGCCGCTTTTTTTGCGGCTGGTTTTTTTGCAGTTGCCATTACTATCTCCTTGATCAATTTACAAAGAGCACTTTTTGCCGATCTTTTTGGCAAAAAGAGATCCATGTGGTTGGGTTGGTTCCCAGCGACATGAACGGGGTGTCAAAGTCCAACAGCCGGCGAGTTGAACCGCCACGGGACTATGAAATTGAGAAACAGGGTTCAAAGCATTAATCCCAGGATAATGCTCCGCCTGATTGGTATTCGATGACGCGGGTCTCAAAGAAGTTGCGCTCCTTCTTGAGGTCTATCATTTCGCTCATCCAGGGGAATGGATTCTCCTCGTGAGGGAACAATGCTTCCAAGCCGATCTGAGTGGCGCGGCGGTTAGCAATGTAGCGCAAATACCCTTTGAACATGGACGCATTCATGCCCAATACGCCGCGAGGCATGGTGTCTTCAGCATAGCGGTATTCGAGCTCAACTGCCTTTTCAAACAAGGCTTTAATCTCGGCCTTGAACTCGGAAGTCCACAAATGCGGGTTTTCCAGCTTGAGTTGGTTGATCAAATCAATGCCGAAATTACAGTGCATGGACTCGTCGCGCAAAATATACTGGTACTGCTCAGCTGCACCCGTCATTTTGTTCTGACGTCCAAGTGCCAGGATTTGGGTAAAGCCAACATAAAAGAACAAGCCTTCCATCAGGCAAGCAAACACAATCAGCGACTTGAGCAGCGTCTGATCGGTTTGCGGTGTGCCGGTATGGAAATGCGGATCCATGATCGCTTCGATAAACGGGATCAGGAACTCATCCTTATCTCGAATTGATTTGACTTCGTTGTAGGCACTGAAAATTTC
>CAMDHL010000017.1 GCA_945898105.1 Comamonas sp. lk
ACTTTGACGCCCAGAGCCTGGGAGGCGACTCCGCTACAACGCCTAGCCCTTGCGGTTTACAGCAGGGTGATGGTCTTATTGCAAGTGGCGCTGCGCTGGAAGTTGCACCGGCGTGCGCGCAGCGAACCGATCTACGCGCAGCATGTGCAAGAACGTTTTGGAAGTTACGGCGCTGTTCCACAGCCCGCCGGCCCACGCTTGTGGGTACATGCAGTTTCCTTAGGCGAGACGCGCGCGGTCGCTCCGTTGGTCGCTTTGCTGCGAGCCCAGTGGCCGGGTATGTGCCTCTTGCTTACGCACGGAACGGCCACCGGGCGCGAAGCGGGTAAAGAGCTTTTGCAAGACGGCGATATTCAAGTGTGGCAACCCTGGGATACGCCAGCGGCCACGCGCCGCTTTGTGCAGCATTTCCAGCCGCGTCTAGGCCTTTTGCTGGAGACTGAAATTTGGCCCAACTTGATTTTGGCCTGTGCGCAGGCGGGGGTGCCACTGTGTTTGATCAATGCGCGCTTGAGTGCGCAATCGCTGCGCCGTGCTCAAAGTCTGCGCTGGCTGGCTGAGCCCGCGGTGGCCCGTCTTGCCGGTGTCTGGCCTCAGGATGTGGAGCAGGCTACGCGTTTTCGCGCGCTGGGGGGGAGGCCGAATGCGCCCACCGGCAACCTCAAGTTCGACATGGAGCCTGATTTGGCAATATGGGAGCGAGGGCAAAGTGTGCGTCAGAGCCAGATATTGCCGGTGCTGATGCTAGCCGTCAGTCGGGAAGGTGAAGAACAGATGTGGATCGACGCCATGCACGCTTTACGCGCCAGCGGCAACGCGCTCGCGAGCGCCGGTGTGCAATGGCTAATCGTGCCGCGCCATCCGCAGCGTTTTGATGATGTTGCGGCCTTGCTGGAAGCCGCCGGTTTTACCGTGGCGCGCCGCTCGGTCGATGGTCCCGTTTTTTCGCCGGCCGATGTGTGGCTGGGCGACACACTGGGCGAGATGCCTTTTTATTACGGGCTGGCCGACGCTGCTTTGCTGGGCGGGAGTTTTGCACCTCTGGGTGGACAAAACCTGATCGAAGCAGCTGCCTGCCGCTGCCCGATAGTGATGGGTCCGCACACCTTCAATTTTGCACAGGCAGCGGCACTGGCGCAGGAGGCAGGGGCCGCATTAGTAATGCCCGATATGCACTCGGCACTGCAATGCGCTTTGCGATGGGTAGAAGACCCGGGACAACTGGAGGCCGCCAGTAGTGCGGCGTGGGCTTTTGCCCAAAGCCACCGGGGCGCCGCATTGCGCCTGAGCCGCGCATTAGATCCGTATTGGCGCGGCAATGCCGGGCTCTAATGTGGCTGGCGCCTATTTCAGCAGGTTGTTAACCGCGTTTAAATCGTCGGCTTTCAAAATGCCGCTGGCTTGGCGCAGTTTGAGGCTACCCATCAAGACGTCATAGCGAGCTTTAGAAAGTTTGGCTTTGGTGTCGTACAACTGGCTTTGCGAGTTCAGCACGTCAATATTGATGCGCACGCCGACCTGATACCCCAACTTATTGGCATCCAACGCGCTTTGACTAGAGATCGCGGCAGCTTCATAGGCCCGCACCTGTCCGAGTGCGGAGCTCACACCCAAAAATGCGCTGCGAGTGGCCTGCACGACATTACGTTGCGCTGATTCAAGATCGGCACGTGCCTTGTCTTCGAGGGAGAGGGTTTCTTTGATGCGATTTTGAATGGAGTGGCCGGAAAAAATAGGCAGTTTGACGCTAAAACCGACGTTGTAGGCGTTGTTATTGGTCGCTGGGTTCCCCCCCGCCCCGTTGCTTGTGGTCGCCTGATACTGCCCGACCAGATCGACAGTTGGATAGTTAACAGCATTGGCTTTTTGGGTTTCAAGACGCGCAACTTCCAGTGCGAATTTGAGTTGGCGTAGCGATGGGTGCTCCGTTTGGCCAATGGAAAGCCATTCATTGACGTCAACCGGGGTGAAGTCGTCAAGGTTGAACTTCGCCGCCACGGGTATTGGCTTGACATCAGGCTTACCAACAAGTTGGGCTAAGGCCAGTGTTTTCACTCGGAGGTCGTTTTCAGCTGCGATTTCCTGCGCCAGCACCAGATCAAAGCGCGCTTGCGCTTCGCGCGCGTCGGTGATGGTGGACGTTCCCACTTCAAAATTCCGTTTCGCCGAGGCCAATTGCTCCTGAACTGCAACTTTTTGCGCTTTGACAAACTCCAGGCTGTCGGTAACCGTCAGCACGTCGAAATAGACTTGGCTAAGACGCAAGATCAACTCCTGCTCCGCTGCCGCTAAGGCGCTGGATGCCGATTCAATAGCCTTGCGGCTTTGCAAAAAAGTCGCTTCGTCCCCTGGCCGATACAAACCCTGTGACGCACTTAATGTCACGGCGTTGTTACTAAAGCCCCGATCTTGGGTAATTAGGCCGGTGTTCCACCTTGCTTCGGCGTCGACCCTGGGCAGTACCAAAGCCAGGCTTTGATCCGCCTTAAAGGTGTTTGCTTCCTTTTGCGCCTTGGCTGCCTGGAAAGTGGCGTCATAGTCGCGAGCAGCAGCATATAAGTCGACCAGACTTTGCGCATATACGCCGGTACCCAGTCCCATACTCATGAGTAGCGGTATAAGGCGCTTGCGCAAGGCGGGAAGTTGTCTTTTCATAAGCGTTTGCTCCATCATAGTATGTGTTTTCCGGTGACAAGTGAGCGCGGATTAGCAAGGATTAATAGCGCGCAACGGACGGATCTTTGTCCATGGACCAAGCATCGATGCCGCCATCGATGTTAACGACCTCCCCGAACCCATTGCTGGCCAGAAAGCGCGCCACCTGCATGCTGCGCATACCGTGGTGGCACAAACAAGCGATGGGTTGATCAGGGTCGAGTTCCATCAGACGCGCGGGTACAGCGCCCATAGGAATTGCGATGACCCTGAAGCCTTGCCCATCACCTTGACCTATGTTGGCCAGGCTTAACTCGTGCGGTTCGCGCACGTCCAGCACCAGGGGCGCGTCCATGGGATGCGATTGGCCTACCGCTTGTAGCCAAGCGGAGAAGTTGGCGGGTCGCACTTGTTCAATCATGGATTTTCTTGGGCGTTCAAAAATGAAAATGGGAGTGTTCGGTAAAACCATGCAAGCGCGGTGCGTTGGCATCCCAAGGGGTGGTACTGCTAAAGGCGCTTTCGCTGACACGCGTGAAAAGCTGGGCCGACATAATGGGCTCGTCCCCCACAATGGCCATCAATCGGCCGCCGATTTCCAGGAGATCGAGCAAGTGCTGTGGCACTGCCGGCACAGACCCGCTGAGCAGGATGACGTTGAAACGGTCAGTGTCGTGCAGAGCTTGTGAGCCATCGGCGTTGCGCACTTCTACATTGTGGATGCCGAGTTTGTGAAGTCTCGCGGCTGCGCTATCGGCCAGTTCGCTGACGCGTTCCAGGCTTAACACGTTGTGTGCACGGTGCGCTAGCAAGGCAGCCACAAAGCCTGACCCGGTACCAATTTCCAACGCTTTTTCATGGGGCTGGATCTGCAGGTCCTGCAACATACGGGCTTCCATTCGGGGCGCCAACATACATTGGCCGTAGCCCAGAGGAATCTCTATATCGGCAAAGGCCAGTGCCTGATGCGCCAGTGGCACAAATTCCTCGCGACGTACCTCAGACAGCAGCGTCAACACGTCGGCATCCAGCACATTCCAAGGCCTGATTTGCTGCTCGATCATGTTGAAACGGGCTTGTGCAGGGTTGGCAAGGTTCATAGCAATACTTTCGAGAACGCAGTTCAGACCGTGTCAATTTTACCGGTGGCTTGGGAAGGCGCCTGTAAGGCCGGGGTCGGTCGCCCAAATCGACGGCGAATCCATTCACTTAGATCGTCCAAATAACAATAGGCTACCGGGACTACAACGAGCGTCAGTAGGGACGAAGTAATTACCCCACCGATCACCGCCTGTCCCATGGGGGCACGCATCTCCGATCCTTCGGACAGCGCAAAAGCCAGCGGCACCATGCCAAAAATCATGGCCAAGGTGGTCATCAAAATCGGGCGCAGGCGCACCTTGGCAGCCATCAAAAGCGCCTCGTTGCGCCCCATACCGGGCAGCGTTTGGCCTTGGGCATCCAAACCGGGCTGGCGCGCGCGGATGGCAAAGTCGACTAGCAGAATCGCATTTTTGGTGACCAGGCCCATGAGCATGAGCACCCCGATGATGGAAAACATGGACAAGGTTGAGCGAAACGCCATCAGCGCCAGCACCACCCCTATCAAGGTCAGCGGCAGCGCGGTCATCAACGCCAGTGGTTGCAAAAAGCTTTTGAACTGGCTGGCCAGGATCATGTAAATGAACACAATGCCCAGTGCCAGGGCCGATACGGCATAGCCGAAGGACTCGGCCATATCTTTGGTGGAGCCGCTAAATTGCGTGCTATAGCCTGGCGGCATGCTGATGCCGTCCATCACTTTCTTAATATCCTTGGATACTTCGCCCGCTGAGCGCCCGCTGACATTGGCGTTGATGGACACCTCGCGCTGCAGGTCGCGCCGGTTGATTTGGTTGGAGCTTCGGGCCTCTTGCAATTTGGCAACTTGGTTGAGCCGCACGATCCGACTGGTGCCATCAGGGTTCGTGCCCAGTGCCAAAGGCATGCGCTCCAGATCCGTTGCACTGTCGCGCGCCTGTGGATTGAGACGCACGTTTACGTCATAAGTTTGGTCATCGCTGGCGCGCCAGTTGCCAACGGTTTGGCCCGCCACCAGGGTACGCAAACTATTGCCGATTTGGGCTATGCTGATACCTAGGTCGGAGGCGGCGTTGCGATTGACCTCTAATTGCAGCGTAGGCTTGTTGGGCTTCATGCTGGAGTCGAGGTCTACCAGGCCGGGGACGTCGCCAAGTTTGGGTAGAGCGCTTTGGGCGATGCGCTCAAGGGTCTGAATATCGGGGCCCAGGAGCGAGAAGGTGATTTGCTTGCTACCACCCACCGAGTCAAACAGACCGATATGCGTGACAGTGATACCCGGCACATGGCGCAAACGTTCGCGCAAAATCGTCGAGATCTCTTCGATGCCACGCTTGCGTGCTTTGCGGTCCACCATGCGGATATAGATATTGGCGTACATCTTGCCCTGCGCATTGCCGGTATTGATGGTGGTCAGTGTGTAACGCACCTCCGGGAATTCACGCACGATGGCTTCGACTTGTTTGGCCCGCGCCTCTGTCACTTCCAGCGAGGAGCCCACTGGCGTGTAGAAATTGACCGTGGTTTCCGAAAAATCAGATTTAGGCACAAATTCGGTACCTAGCAGCGGCACCATAAAAATGCTGGAAATGAATATGCCAATTGCTAGCAACACGGTGAACAATTTGTGGCCCAAAGCCCATCGCAAAATGCTTTGGTAGATCTCGACCAACACCTCTGTACCCCGGTCAAACAAACCCGTGACGCGGCCTATGGTTTTGTCATACCAATTGGCAGGGCCAGTTCGCTTGCCATGGCTTTCAATACCTGGGTCGTGCCAGATGCTGGAGAGCATCGGGTCCAGCGTAAAGCTGACGAACATCGAGATCAATACGGCCACCACAATGGTCAAGCCGAACTCGTGAAAAAACTTGCCAATGATGCCAGCCATAAAGCCGATGGGCAAAAAAACCGCCACGATGGACAGGGTAGTGGCCAGCACCGCAAGGCCGATTTCCTCGGTGCCATCCATGGCGGCCTGGAACGGCGTCTTGCCCATTTGGATGTGCCGCACAATGTTCTCACGCACCACGATCGCATCGTCAATCAATAATCCCACGCAAAGGCTGAGCGCCATCATGCTGATCATGTTGATCGTAAAGCCCAACATGTACATGAACAAAAATGTGCCAATGAGCGCAATGGGGAGCGTCAGACCGGTGATGATGGTCGATCGCCAAGAGTTGAGAAACAGAAACACGATCAGCACCGTTAGGGCTGCGCCTTCTATCAGGGTGCGATTGACGTTATCTACCGAGACCCGGATCTGGCGTGACCCGTCGGTAATCGTCTCCAGGCGAATGCCTGCAGGCGCTTGCTTACGTATTTCTTTGAGGGTTTTTTCCAAACCGTCGACTACGCCGATGGTGTTTTCATCCTGCGCTTTTTGCACGGATAAGAGCAGGGTGCGCTGGCCGTTGTAAAGCGCTAAATTCTCCACTTCCTGAGCACCATCCTTGATCTGGGCGATTTGGCCGACGCGCACCGGCGCACCACCTTTGCGCGTCACAATAATGTTGCCAAAGTCTTCGGGGCGCTTGACCCGCCCTGACACCTGAATCACGCGTTCCTGTTCGAGGGAGCGTATGCTGCCCAAAGGCAAATCCTGGTTCTCGTTGCTCACCGCCGCGGCCACTTGGTCGGGCGTAATGCCCATGGCTTCCATGGCTTGCGGGTTAAGGTAGATATTGATTTCCCGCTTGGTGCCGCCGACCACGGTCGCCGAACCCACACCGGGCACATTTTCCAAACGCTTTTTAATCACCTGCTCGGCCCAATTGGTCAATTCCACGGCGCTCAGACGCGGACCTTTTTCATCGGGCAGCACGGCTACCGACCAAATCGCCTTGGCAGAGGGGTCAAAGCGCAGCACACGTGGTTCTTTCACTTCCGTGCGCAACATGGGTTTGATGGAAGCGACTTTCTCACGCACGTCATCGGCTGCTTTGCGGCCGTCCATGGTCAGGTCAAAGTTGATGATTACGACCGATTGGCCTTCATAGCTGCGCGAGGTAAGGGAGTTGATGCCGGCGATGGAGTTGATCGCCTCTTCCAGTTTCTTGGTGACTTCGCTCTCCACTATCTCGGGTGACGCACCGGAGTAATCGGTAATGACCACCACAGTAGGGAAGTCGATGTTGGGGAATTGATCGACTTTCAGCCTTTGCATGGAAAAAAGTCCCAGCACCACCAAGGCGACCATCATCATGGTGGCCAGCACCGGGTTGTGCAGGCTGATACGGGTAAACCACATAAATTATTTGCCCGCTGGCTTGACGCTGACAGGGGTTCCTGCCAGTAGCGTACCGACGCTGCCCGAGATGGCCCGAGTGCCAGATGGCAAGCCGATGACTTCCACCATAGATTGACCCTTGGATTCGCCAATAAAGCCGGTGACCACCGGCTGGTGCTCCACCTTGTCGCCCAAAATGATTTGCACGTAAGTCACAGGTTTGTCCGTGCGTACCGCCGTGATGGGCAAGGCCGGACTGGTACGGCTGCCGGTGGACAAACCACCCTGTAAAAACAGACCCTGTCGCAATAACGGATGCGGTGCCAGGGACAGGTAGATCACGACAGCACGGCTACCCGCGCTTGTGTTGGGGTTGATGCGCACGACTTTGGCTGCTACGCTTTTTTCGCTACCTTCCATGACGATCTGTGCGATTTGGCCGGGGCGCACGCGCGAGGCATCTTCAGCGCTGAGGCTGGCCTCCATCTCCATTTGTCCTAAATCTACGATTTCGACAAGGCGCGTGTCCACTGACACGCGCTCTCCGTTTTGCGCTAGGCGCTGAGAAACCTGCCCTGTGATCGGTGCACGCATGACTGCATCGTCCAGTGACTTTTGCAAGACTTCTGTGCCCGATTGGGCGGCTTGGTAACTCGCCTGGCTAGCGGCCAAGTTAGAAGCCGAAATTTCCAACGCGGTTTTGGAAATAAATCCTTGGTCCACCAGCGACCGGTTGTTGTCATACGTGCGCTGGGCGATGTCCACTTGGGCCTTGGCCGATTGGGCTTGTTGTTGCGCTTGGCGCAGGCGTGCCTGGTATTCGGTGTTGTCGATGCGGGCAATCACCTGACCGGCTTTGACGTAGTCGCCTTCACGCACCAATAAGTCCTGCAATTCACCCGCAAGCCGGGCTTTGACAAAGGCTGAGTTGATCGCCTTGACCGGTCCGGAAATTGCCAATACTTGCGCTAAGGACGTGGTCTCCACGGTGACGATGTCGGTGCTGCTCAGAGTCACCAAGGGCAGGGGTTTGGCGCTGTCGCCTGCCGCAGCCCCGGGCACAGTTGTGCTGTTTGCCGAGGCCCCATTTAAATTCGCCGCCGTCCCGCGGGTACGTTGCCATTGGAAGGCCCCTAAAGCCACTGCCAGTGCGAGGGCGAGCAAAATCCAAGTTAATTTCATTTTCATAGCGGCTTCAGTTGTCGATCGGTATGGCTTGTGTGTGGCGCACCAGCACCCCGCCCAAATACGCATCTAACAGCGTATCCAGGTAGGCCTCAGCCGATGGAGGGCCGTCTTGCGGACTGCTCAAACCGGGTGCATGGTGCCATAGTGCAAGAAAAATCATTGAAGACAGGAGGGTATAGGGCCCATATGTCGGGTGGATGGCACGAAATTCCCCTCGGGCAATACCGCGTGCCAGCAAGCGGCCGATAAGGTCGCGCGCCGGGTCGATAACCTCGGTGCGGTAAAAGTTCGCTAGTTCCGGGAAATGCTTGCCCTCGCTCAACATCAACTTGGCGATACCGGTGCTGCCGTTGGCGTGAGAGCGCTGCCACCAGGCATGCACCATGGTGCGCATCAGCTCGGGAGTCGGGCCTTGGAAGGTATCTACGGCGGCCTGGAATTGCGATAACTGGCCCACAATGGTGTCGCGCACCACGGCCTTAAATAATTCCTCTTTGCTGGCGAAGTACAAAAACAGCGTGCCTTTGGACACGCCAGCCCGGCTGGCTATTTCTTCCACCTTGGCGGCGCCAAAACCCTGATCTACAAATATATGCAAGGCCGCCTCGAGCAATTCGCCGGGGCGCGCGTGCTTGCGACGCTCGCGCTTGGGCGGTAAGGCGATTGGGGTGGAGGTAGGCGACTCGTTGGGTGACATTTTTAATGACCGAAGAGTTATTAGTGTATCCCATGCTTGCGATGTCCCGCTCTCCTCGGCAGGCGCCTCCATTAATCATTCGGCGCCCAGCGTGGCCGGATGGTTCATCGGGCCTAAACACACTGCGCTTATGCTTCCCTCTTTTTACAACCCGCCAAAGGAGATCGCCTCATGTCAATTGTCACGCAATCGCTGGTTTTGGGGGGCGGCTGTTTTTGGTGTACCGAATCCGTGTTTTTGCAGGTGCGTGGCGTTTTAGAGGTGGAGTCCGGGTATAGCAATGGCCAAGCACCCAATCCTACCTACGAGATGGTCTCCACCGGCAACAGCGGCCACAACGAAGTAGTGCGCCTGGAGTTCGACCCTGGCACCATCAGCTTGCAGGAAATTCTGGAAATATTTTTCCTGATCCACGACCCGACCACGCTGAACCGTCAGGGGCACGATGTGGGTACCCAGTACCGAAGCGGCATCTACTGCACCACCCAGGAGCAATTGCAAGCGGCACAGGCTATGGTTCAGTCGCTCAAGGATTCGGGCGATTTTGAAAAGCCCATAGTCACCGAGCTGCAGATGTTGTCCAACTACGCACGGGCCGAGGAATATCACCAAAACTTCTTTGCGAAAAACCCAGGCCAGGGCTATTGTCTGGCTGTGGCCGCGCCCAAGGTGGCCAAGTTCCGCAAAACGTTTGCGCGCTTGGCCAAGGCTTAGTGAAAGTCGCTCAAGTTATCTTCACTAATAGGCATAGGGTTTCGCGCTCTTTGCTGGCACCCATTGCGTTCGGTCGAGCTTTGTCGTTCGATTGCTTCAACGTCAAACTCGCATGATTGAAACCCGAAGTCTCCAGTTTTCCTACGAAACGGGAGCCGTTTTGCACTTCCCGGATCTGGACGTGTCGCAAGGGGGCACGGTATTGCTGAGCGGAGTTTCAGGAAGCGGTAAGTCCACTTGGCTGGCGCTCGTGGCGGCGCTGGTGAAGGCTCAAGCGGGCGGCTTGCGGGTGGCCGGAAAGTCCTTGACCGGCTTGACTGCCCGCGCTAGCGACGACTGGCGCGCCCGGACCATTGGTTTTCTGCCGCAAAAGCTTCATTTGAGCGCCGCTCTGACGGTCCAGAATAATTTGGAATTGGCCTATTGGGCAGCTGGCTTCAAGCTTCAGCCCGCCCGCATTCGTGAGGTGTTGGGTGAACTGGGCGTGGCTGAATTGGCCCAGCGGTTGCCTGCCCAGCTTTCTGGCGGCCAAGCGCAGCGAGTCGCACTGGCGCGCGCCGTATTGATGCAGCCAAGCGTCATCCTTGCGGACGAGCCAACAGCCAGTTTGGACGATGCAGCGGCGCAGGATGCCGTACAACTGTTGTTGCGCGCAGCGCAGCAGCAGGGCGCGACCCTAGTGATCGCCACCCACGATTTCCGTGTGGCCAGGGCAATGCAGAACAGCCATGGGCCTGCGCCTACCCTTTTGCAGTTGGGACGCACATTCGCCACGCAGGACACTGTTTCCAGCCATTCTGCGCCAAAGGTCACCTCATGAGTACGCTAGCCTACGCTTGGCGCTATTTGTGGGCGCGCCCGATGTCGGCGCTACTCAACGTGCTGCTGCTGAGTCTGGGCCTGGGCTCCATCACTTTTCTATTACTGGTATCGCACCATGTCGAACGCGTTTTTGAGCGCGATCTGGCTGGTATCGATTTGGTCGTGGGCGCTAAGGGCAGCCCGATGCAATTGATTTTGTCCGGGGTACTGCACCTGGATGTGCCACCGGGTAATGTGCCTTTATCAGCGATAAATGCACTCAAGAAAAACCCCTTGGTGGCTGAAGTCATTCCCATCAGTCTGGGCGACAACTTGCAGGGCTACCGCATTGTCGGCACCTCCGCTGCCTACCTAAAGCACTACCAAGCAACGCTGGCCCAAGGCCGCGAGTGGGACGCGCCAATGCAGGCGGTGCTGGGCGCAACGGTGGCGCGCAGTTTGGGCTTGCAAGTTGGCCAGCGCTTTGCCGGCTCCCATGGGTTGGGCGCAGGTGGCCATCCCCATGGCGACCAGGCCTACACGGTGGTAGGCGTGCTGGCCGCGCAAGGCGGCGTGATAGACCGTCTCATCATCACCGACACAGCCTCAGTTTGGAAAGTGCATGAAGACGCGCAGGCGGTAGATGAAGAAGACCGCCAGGCGCTGGAGGACGATCGTGAAGTCACCATGGCACTGGTGCGCTATACAAGCCCGCTGGCTGCGGTGACCTTTCCTCGTTGGGTGAACACCAGCACCGACATGCAAGCGGCTGCACCGGCGTTGGAAGTGACGCGCTTATTGCATATGCTGGGCTTGGGCACTGATGTGTTGCGCGCGTTCGCCGGTATGCTTTTGGTTACAGCGGGCTTAAGCGTATTTATTGCTTTGTGGAATGCGGTGCGGGAGCGCCGTGGCGACTTGGCGTTGCTGCGCATGCTGGGCGCAACGGCCAGCCGTATCAGCGCTTTGCTGATGACCGAGGCTTTATGGTTGGCGCTTTTGTCCGCGCTAAGCGGCTTGGTATTAGGCCAATTGTTTATCATGGGGCTGGCCTGGATGCTGGGCCTCCAAAATCAGCTGCTGGCCACTGGCCTGCTCTGGCCACCCACCCTCTGGGTGGTGCCGGCGATAGCGGCGTTAGTAGCCGTGGGCGCTGCGGTGCTGCCGGTCTGGCAGGCCTACCGCAGCGATGTTTTGCAATTACTTCAATCAAAGGGATAAACCATGAAAAAAATATTACTAAGTACCCTGGCTTTATGCTGTGTGGTAGCTTTAGCCGCGGATAAACACGGCGACAAAGAACGTCAGGAAGATATTGCCCGCCACCGCGCGATGGCTGCCGCCCACGAAGCGGCTGCCAAATGTTTGGAGGGCGGCAAAAAGGAAAACGTTTGCGAGGCCGAGTTGCAGGCCGCCTGCAAAGGCCTGGCGATAGGCAAAATGTGCGGCATGAAGCACCAGCACTAATGGTGTGAAACAAGTCGGTTTGGGACTTGCTTAAGGAGTTGGTATGAATTGGTTAGGTTTGAAGCGCTATGGTGTTGTGGCTTGTGCCGCAAGTGTGGGGATGTTGGCTTGGGGCATCGTGCTTGCTCAATCGACGTCCGCACCCGTTACTTCGCCTTCTGCCTCGTCCGCTGACACCTTGACTGCCCCGATCGGAACGGGTGCCGGGGTGCATGGTGCAAATAGCCCTTTCGCGCCCTTGCAGCCTCGCTCCGATGTGCTGGCCTGGTCGTTGTTGACCGATGTAAAAACCAAAACGGTGAAGAACCGCATCCTGCCCGTGTTCGGAGCCGCGCAACAAGGCTTAAACCAGAAAACCCAACGTATCCAAGGCTTCATGATGCCGCTGGATCCAGGCGAGAAGCAGCGTCATTTTCTGATCAGCTCGGTGCCATTGACTTGCTCTTTTTGCCTGCCCGGCGGGCCCGAGAGCATGGTGGAGGTGACCACCAAAACCCCGGTGCGTTATTCCATGGAGCCCGTGGTGGTAGAGGGTAAATTCGCTGTGCTGGCCGATGACCCTTATGGCATGTACTACCGCATGACGGATGCGGTAGCAGTTAAATAAAACGTTTGCTTAAACAGGCCTGACAGCAGCTGTTTGCATCGCGCCCGGTTATTACGCTGCGGGGATTAGCGCTCTAGGCCACTAGCCCGCTAGCCCATATTGGCTTATCAGCGCTTAAACCAAACGCTTAGCGAGCGCCAAAGGCGTAACAAACGCAGGGCTTTCAGTCCCCAAGGGCGGGTTTTTCCAAACAGCAGGCTTGCGGCGGTCAAGGTCCACAACGCATTACGCGGCGTGGCTTTGTGCATCCAGTGCATGCCCTGTTGCAAGTGTTCCAGCGGGGCTAGTACCGTGGCCGCCTGGTGTCTCGCGCGTTGTCGCAACATAGCGCTTTGCGCACGCAGGGCGATTTGCCGCTGCACTAATTGCACATCACGCGAAAAGGGCGGACTGGCCATGGCCAATTAGTCTTTCGCGCGGTCGCGCTGCAGTTCGGCCAGGCTGTGTTCGAAAAGCCCCGAGGGTGCGCTGAGTTTTTGTTTTGCGCGGTATAGCAAATACGACCCGCTACCCCCAAACAGCAAGGCCAGCGCGCAAGCGGCTAACACGCGGTAACTATCCCAAAAAATCAGCAATATCATTACGCTGAACATCACCAAACCCAGCGCAAGGCACACCAAGGCTACTGCAGCTAAAACCAACGCCGAAAACACCCGACGCTTTTCCTGCTCCAGCTCGGTGCCCAGTAACTCCAGCCGCACCTGCACGGTTTCGAGCAGCGTGGCCAGCAACTGACGCACACCCGCAAGGAATCCGACGCCTGGTAATTCGCTCATGCTTGGTAGTGCTTATCGGCGGCTGATCAGCAGGCCAATGACCAATCCGGCCGCAGCGGCGATACCCAGGGACTTCCAAGGGTGGTCCTGGACATAGGCTTCTGTGGCCTGGGCTGCTTCTTTGGTGCTTTGTATCGCGGCTTCTTTGAAGTCTTGCAATTCTTGTGTGGCCCTTTGCAGGCGCTCTTGTACGCGGGCACGCACCTGAGCCGCCTCATCGCCCACTTCATGGGCGGTCATACGCAACAAGGCTTCGGCGTCTTTGATGGTGAGTTCAATGTCCTGCATAACACGGGCTCTTTGGGCTGCGCTGTCGGTACTCATAGGGTTCTTCTTTCTAAACAATCGGTAAGGCGCTTACTGTAGAGGCAATGGTTGGCAGCGGGTTTGATACGGGTCAAGCAATCGCTGCCTTAGTTCATGTGTACCGCTTATTGCCAGGGGCAGGGGGCAGCAAGCGAAGCGGGGACTATCTACGCGATTCTTGCCACGCTTGCAGCCAGCCCAATCCTTGCGATGTGCCTCCAGGCACCGCGCCGCGTGCAGGCCGGTATTCGCAGCCTATCCAGCCATCCCATCCGCATTGGGCGCTCACAGAGTCGATAACTTCAAACAGATAGTCGTAGTTCAGCTCGCCCAGCGATGGCTCATGCCGCTCGGGAACGCCAGCTATTTGTAAGTGGCCCACGCGGCCGGTGGGCAGGTAGTGGCGAATCTTTCGGGTCACATCGCCCTCCATTACCTGGCAGTGGTAGAGATCAAACTGCACTTTCAGATTGGGCGCGCCTAGGCGTTGCACGATCTGGTGTGCCACCTCTTGATGATTCAGAAAATAGCCGGGCATGTCGCGTGTGTTGATGGGTTCTATTAGGACATCCACGCCCGCTGACAGCGCTGCATTGGCCGCCCACTGCAAATTGGATTCATAGGTTTGTTGCAGGACATCCGCAGCGGCTGAGGTAGGCGCAATCCCTGCCATAACGTGTATGCGCGGGCACTCAAGCGCCGCTGCGTAGTCCAGCGCTTTGATAAAACCATTACGAAACTCGGTTTCGCGTCCCGGCAAGCAGGCCAGGCCGCGCTCGCCCGCATCCCAATCGCCCGGCGGGGCGTTAAACAGCACTTGCTGTAAGCCACAGTCTTGCAATTGCTGTTGCAACTCCTGGACGGAAAACGCATAGGGAAACAAATATTCGACCGCCTGAAAACCATCTTTAGCGGCCGCGGCAAAGCGGTCCAGAAATGCATGCTCGTTATAGAGCATCGAGAGATTGGCGGCAAAGCGAGGCATATGGTTTCGGTGTTCGCGAATAACCTGAATGCGCGGCGGTTTAAGGTGCCAGTCTTTGGCGTAACCAGGTGTCGCCCAGGCCATCCGCAAGGCGGTATTCCAGCCGATCATGCAAGCGGCTTTTGCGCCCTTGCCAGAACTGCCAGTTGTCTGGCCGCAGGCGATAGCCGCCCCAGTGCGGCGGGCGTGGTGGATTCAGCAAAAACTGCGCTGCATATTTGGCCGCGTTGGCGACCAGTACGCCGCGTCCGCTGATAACCTGGCTTTGCGGAGAGGCCCAGGCGCCAATGCGCGAATCGAGCGGGCGGCTCGCAAAGTAGGCGTCAGACTCCAGATCGCTAACTTTTTCTACCCGACCTTCGATGCGCACCACGCGCTCCAACTCCACCCAATGAAATTGCAGCGCTGCAAATGGGTTGCCGGCGAGTTCCTTGCCTTTGCGACTCTCAAAATTGGTGTACCAGACGATACCTTGCGCGTCATACCCTTTGATCAGCACGATCCGCGTCGAGGGCCGCAAGTCGCTGCCCACGGTAGCCAGCGTCATGGCATTGGGCTCGGGCACCTGGGCGGTAATGGCCTCTTTTAGCCACTGATCAAATTGCGCCAGCGGATCGGCCTGGGACGCGCTTTCGTCCAGTTCGGCGCGCTCGTAGCTTTTGCGTAAATCGGCGATGGAAGTCATGGCGGCAGTATAAGGAGCGGCTCCTGTACCCGCCTTAGTTTTCTTTACTTTGCCTGAGAAAGGTAGGCAGAAGAAAGGCTAGCTATTGGGTATGGGTTTTCAATACCGGTTTTGGCCGGCTGGCCTGCTTGTTGCCTGCCGCAGGCCTTACTTTTCTTTGCTTCGCCAAAGAAAAGTAAGCAAAAGAAAGGCGAGCCCAAGGCCGTGCCCCTGCGGGGTACCTTGCGCTACTCGCGCCGCCCGGGGTCGTACGCAAACTCGCTACGCTCAAACAAGCGCCCGCCCTGATCCGTGCGCCGCTGCGTTGCTCAGCACGGCCTGATGGCGAGGGGTTGCGTGTGCTCGTTCGCTGGCGCTCACATTGCGCGTGCCTGCGCGCGTGCTGCTTACGCCGCCGCTGCGCCAAGTGCCAAGCTCCAAGTGCCAAGCTCCAAGCCCCAAGCTCCAAGCTCCAAGCTACACACTTTTCGCCGCCACTACAACTGCATCGTTCACCAATGCAGGCCAACAAACCCACACCGCAATCGCTGGAGCCAAGACCCCTGTTCAGCCCAAAAGAACCAAATTGGCTGTTCAAGCTCCCCTTCACCCCGGCGGGGGTGAAGGGGCGGGGGGGAAGCGGGGGACAAACCAATATTCCGGTAATTTGGTAACCGCACGGTAATTAACTACCAATGAGCATGGAGAAACTGGGTTACCATCCGAAATGTAATTTTGTTACATCTACTTGTTACATCATCCCCTATGCCAATCCATCCCCGTATCCAGTTCGTTACCGACAGCATCATCGCCCGCAGCGCACCCACGCGCAGCGTTTATCTGGCGCAGGTCGATGCCATGGCCCAGCGTCCGCCCGGTGCGCAGCGCATGGGCTGTGCCAATGTGGCGCATGCTTTTGCCGCGATGGAGCCTGCTGATAAGCGCCGCGCTAGCGCTCTGGACAAAGTACAAGTCGTGGGCCAGCGCGCGCCCAATATCGCCATCATCAACGCCTACAACGACATGCTTTCGGCCCATGCGCCGTTCCAACATTACCCCGACATCATCAAACACGAAGCCCGCCAGTGGGGTGCTACCGCGCAGGTCGCTGGTGGCGTGCCCGCGATGTGCGACGGCGTGACCCAGGGCACTGCTGGCATGGAGCTAAGCCTGCTCTCGCGCGACGCGATTGCCATGGCCACCGCTATATCGCTCAGCCACGATATGTTTGATTGCGCGCTGCTGCTGGGCGTGTGCGACAAAATTGTTCCCGGCCTTCTTATCGGGGCTTTGCACTTCGGGCATTTGCCCACGGTGTTTGTACCGGCCGGGCCTATGACATCGGGCCTGCCCAACAAAGAAAAAGCCAAGGTGCGCGAACAGGCCGCGCTGGGCCTGGTGGGCCGCGCCGAGTTGCTGCAAGC
>CAMDHL010000018.1 GCA_945898105.1 Comamonas sp. lk
GCACACGCCATGGACAAACACTTTCGCAGCGCGCCGCTGGCAGCGAATGCGCCGGTGCGCATGGGTTTGCTCGATGTCTGGTACCGCAACTTCCACGGCTTTAGCAGCCGCTCGGTCGCGCCCTACCACAGCGCTTTGCGCCGCCTGCCCGCGTATTTGCAACAACTGGAAATGGAAAGCAATGGCAAACGCGTCGATGCCAGCGGTGAAACCCTGCCCTTTGGCACCTCGCCCATTCCCTGGGGTGAATCGGGTACCAACGGACAGCATGCGTATTTCCAAATGCTGCATCAGGGCACCGACGTGGTCCCGGTGGAATTCGTGGCAGTAAAAAAAGCACGCCACACGCTGGAAGGCCACCACGACTTGCTGCTGGCCAATGTCCTGGCGCAGGCGCAGGCTTTAATGCAAGGTAAGTCAGATGCTGGAGGCCACAAACACTTTCCCGGCAACCGTCCCAGCACCGTGCTGCTGCTCGACGACCTGACCCCTGCCAGCCTGGGCGCCCTGATCGCGCTCCAAGAACACCGCGTGTTTGTCAGCGGCGCGCTTTGGGGCATTAACAGCTTTGACCAATGGGGCGTGGAACTGGGCAAAGTGCTGGCAAAAGACATCGCCCCGCGCCTGCACAGCGGCGATGCCATCGGCCTGGATGGCTCGACGGCGGGACTGCTGGCGATGCTGCGTAGTTAAAGGGCTTTGTAAGCCGATCTGGGTCGCGCCTAAAAGTATTATTGCTAAGGACTCTTTTTAGTACGCGCTGAAACATAGACCGGCAGCACGCGGCTTCAGGTGGCGGTCCGCTTCAGCAGTCGGTGAAAATGCGGCTTCACGCATAAAGGCATAGGGTCTTTTCTGCGTAGTGGAAATTCAGGAAAGCCCCATGCCCGCCCTCAGCTCCCAACTCAATCCTCGTTCTGCCGACTTTGCGGCCAATGCTGCTGCCATGCGCGCGCTAGTCGACGATTTACGCCTGCAATTGGAAAATGTTGCGCAAGGCGGCGGCGAGGCGGCGCGGGCCAAGCACACGGCGCGTGGCAAGCTCTTGCCCCGCGAGCGGGTGCTTAATCTGCTAGACCCGGGTACGCCCTTTTTAGAGTTGGCACCGCTGGCGGCACTGAACCTATACAACAACGATGCGCCGGGCGCCGGGCTAATTGCGGGCATTGGCCGGGTCAGCGGCGTGGACTGCATGGTGCTCTGCAATGACGCTACCGTGAAAGGCGGCACTTACTACCCGATGACGGTGAAAAAGCATTTGCGGGCGCAAGAGATTGCGGCGCAAAACCATTTGCCCTGTATATATCTAGTGGACTCGGGTGGCGCGAATTTACCTAACCAGGACGAGGTATTTCCGGATCGAGACCACTTTGGCCGCATCTTTTTCAACCAGGCCAATATGAGCGCGCAAGGCATTGCGCAGATCGCGGTGGTCATGGGCAGTTGCACTGCGGGCGGTGCCTATGTACCGGCCATGAGTGACGAGACCATCATCGTTAAGAATCAGGGCACGATTTTTTTAGGCGGTCCGCCTTTAGTCAAAGCTGCCACAGGCGAAGTGGTGAGTGCGGAAGACTTGGGAGGTGGCGATGTGCACACCCGCTTGTCGGGCGTGGCTGACCACTTGGCGCAAAACGATTTGCATGCACTGGCACTGGCGCGCGAGGCGGTGGCGCATTTGCATAAGCGCAAGCATCCACAAGCTGAGTTGCGCGCAGCACAGGCGCCGCTGTTTGCCGCCGAAGAGCTGTATGGCGTCATTCCCACCGATACGCGCAAGCCCTTTGATGTGCGCGAGATTATTGCCCGCGTTGTGGACGGCTCGGAGCTGCACGAATTTAAACCGCGCTTTGGTGCAACCCTGGTGTGCGGCTTTGCGCACATTGAAGGCATGGCGGTAGGCATCATTGCCAACAACGGTATTTTGTTTAGCGAGTCGGCCTTGAAGGGCGCGCACTTTATAGAGCTGTGCTGCCAGCGGAAAATTCCGCTGGTATTTTTGCAAAACATCACCGGCTTTATGGTCGGGCGCAAGTACGAAAACGAAGGCATTGCGCGCAACGGCGCGAAGATGGTGACCGCCGTGGCGACAGCGGCAGTGCCCAAGTTCACCATCATCATCGGCGGCAGTTTTGGCGCCGGCAATTACGGTATGTGCGGCCGTGCCTACAGCCCACGCTTTTTGTGGATGTGGCCCAACGCGCGCATCAGTGTCATGGGCGGCGAGCAAGCGGCCAGCGTGCTGGCCACGGTGCGGCGCGACGGCATCGAAGCTAAGGGCGGGCAGTGGAGTGCCGAGGAAGAAGACGCGTTCAAAGCACCCATCAAAACGCAATACGAAGTACAAGGCCACCCCTATTACGCAAGCGCACGTTTATGGGACGACGGCATCATCGACCCGATCGACACCCGCCGCGTACTGGCACTTGGTTTGTCTGCAGCGATGAATGCACCGGTGCCAGATACCAAATTTGGCGTGTTCAGGATGTAGGTATTTGCGCAGCGCGCTGCAGAAAGTTTTTTATGTTCACCAAAATTTTGATCGCCAACCGAGGCGAAATCGCCTGCCGGGTAGCCGCTACGGCGCGGCGCCTGGGTATTCGCACCGTGGCGGTGTATTCGGATGCCGATGCCACCGCCAAGCATGTGCAGGCCTGTGACGAGGCGGTACACATCGGAGGCAGTTCTGCGCGAGACAGCTATTTGCGCTGGGAAAGAATCATCGCTGCGGCCAAGTCAACGGGCGCACAAGCCGTGCATCCGGGCTATGGCTTTTTGAGCGAGAACACCGACTTTGCCCAGGCCTGCGTGGATGCCGGTTTGGTTTTTATCGGACCGCCGGCTTCAGCCATCCAAGCCATGGGCCTGAAGGCGGCGTCCAAGCAATTGATGGAGCAGTCGGGCGTGCCCCTGGTGCCTGGCTACCACGGCGCAGACCAAAGCCCGCAAGTGCTGCAAACAGCGGCCGATAGCATAGGCTACCCGGTACTGATCAAAGCCAGCGCAGGTGGCGGTGGCAAAGGCATGCGCGTGGTCGAGAAAGCCACCGATTTTTCAGTCGCTTTGGCCTCTTGCCAGCGCGAAGCGAAGAACAGCTTTGGCAATGATGCGGTGCTGGTCGAAAAGTATGTGCAACGTCCGCGCCATATCGAGATCCAGGTGTTCGCCGATACGCATGGCAATTGCGTCTATCTTTTTGAGCGCGACTGCTCGGTGCAGCGGCGCCATCAAAAAGTGCTCGAAGAGGCGCCTGCCCCAGGCCTGACCGAAGACTTGCGCCAACGCATGGGCACCGCAGCCGTGGCGGCTGCGCGGGCAGTGCATTACGTGGGCGCGGGCACGGTGGAATTTATCGTCGAACAAAGCGGCTATGACCAGCCCGAGTCCATGCAGTTTTTCTTCATGGAAATGAACACGCGCTTACAGGTGGAGCATCCCGTCACCGAAGCCATCACTGGCCTGGACCTCGTGGAATGGCAGTTGCGCGTGGCCAGCGGCGAGCCACTACCCTTGCGGCAAGAAGATTTGCGCATCAACGGCCACGCGATTGAAGCGCGCATATGTGCCGAAAACCCGGACCAGGACTTTTTGCCTGCCACCGGCAGCATGGACGTCTATGGGCTACCGGCGCACAGTAGTTTTGCCCGCGCCGCCGTCCGCGTGGATTCTGGTGTGCGCCAAGGCGATGCGATCAGCCCGTTTTACGACTCCATGGTCGCCAAGTTGATCGTGCATGGCGCCGACCGGCAGGAAGCTTTGGCACGCATGGATGCGGCACTGGCGCAGACGCATATCGTCGGCCTGAAAACGAATGTGCAGTTTTTGCGCCATGTGGTGCGAAGCGACTCTTTTGCGCATGCCCGGCTAGACACGGGTTTGATCGGGCGCGAAGCGGCTCAGCTTTTTCATCAAGAGACCGTGCCGTTATCGCTGGCGGCAGCGAGCTGGGTGGCGCACGTTTTAAGCCAAGAGAAGCAGAATGCGGCGGGCGTGAGCGGCGCTTGGCAAGACCCCTGGTCCGCCACCGATGCATGGCAATCGCATGCGCCCATGCGCCGCGTGTTTGACTTAGAGGCAGATGGCCAATCCCACAGCCTCGTACTGACCCACAGCGCCAACGGGGGTTTGCAGTTGCAATGCGAAGGCCTGGATCGCGCTTTTGCCTATGCCGCCATAGCAGCGGGCGGCATGGAAGTGGCATTGAACGGGCAAAGGCATACGGCACATGTCTACTTGCAAGGCAGCCAGGTACATGTGTTTACCCCGCAGGGCGCAAAACATTTTCAAGCCATAGACCGCCTGGCACACGCCGCGGTAGCACCGGCCGATGTAGGACGACTGACCGCGCCTATGCCGGGCAAACTCTTGTCTTTCTCAGTAAAGGCCGGTGACACGGTACGCCAGGGGCAAGCGCTGGCGGTCATGGAGGCCATGAAAATGGAACACCAAATCGTTGCGCCAGCCGACGGTTGTGTGCAAGAACTGTTGTTTGCGCCGGGGGACCAGGTGACCGAAGGCGCCGAACTCCTGCGCATGCAAGCTGGGACGGTGGCAGGCTAAAGGGCGATTCAAAACCCTATGCAGCCATTGCACGGCCCGCGGCCGCGACAATTCTCGTAACACGGCAGTTTTGCCGTAATTCCCTCGATGCGACCGGCAATTTAGCGCCCTTTTCCAAACACTACAAGGACTATTGGCATGCGTATTAGTTTTTGCGCGCAAACCGATCCCGCGCCCTGGTTAGCGGCTTTGCAGCAGCATTTGCCAGGTGCGCAAGTCGATGTGTGGCATAGCGGCGCACCGCGCGCTGACTATGCCATCGTGTGGGCTGCGCCGCAGCAGTTTTTTGACGAGCAGACGGCCTTGCAAGCGGTGTTCAATATGGGTGCCGGGGTGGACGCCCTGTTGCAGCGGCAGATGCGCGCCGACTTACCCATCGTGCGCTTGAACGACGCAGGTATGGGCGTGCAAATGGCCGAGTACGTGTGTCATGCGCTGATACGCCATACGCGTGACTTTGCGCTTTTTGAGCGGCAAGCGGCGCAAGGTCTGTGGCAAGAGCCACCGGTGCTGGACCGCGCCGACTTTCCTGTCGGCATTTTGGGTTTGGGCGTGTTGGGCGAGCAGGTGGCGCGCGCAGTGCAGCACTTTGGTTTTCCGGTGCTGGGCTGGAGCCGCAGCGCACGGGACTTAGACGGCGTACGTTGCTTGCATGGCCAGGCGCAGTTACCCGAATTTTTGGCCAGTACGCGGGTGCTGGTGAACCTGCTGCCACTAACGCCGCAAACTGAAAACTTGCTAAATCGGGCCACCTTATTGCAATTGCAAGCCGGCGCGTATCTGATCAATATCGCGCGCGGTAGGCATGTGGTGGATGAAGACCTGCTTTCGCTGCTGGACAGCGGACACATAGCCGGCGCAACGCTGGACGTGTTCCGTACAGAACCTTTGCCAGCCGACCACCTGTATTGGCGCCATCCGCGCGTGACGGTAACGCCCCATATTGCGGGTCGTACCATGCTGCAAGACACGGTGCAGCAAATTGTGGCCAAGATCCAAGCGCTTGAAAAAGGCGCGCCGATTGTCGGTGTGGTGGACCGGGCGCGGGGATATTGAAGGCAAGCTCTGAGCAGATCCTTAGCACCATGCGCCGGAGGTTGTGCTAAACGTGTCCCGGCGCATGCAGCCTGCCATCGCGCCTCCTGAGTAAAAACTATGACCCGCTGGGCGGCATAGCCTTTGCCACTCGCGGGATAATCGTCACCAACTCCTTTGCCCCATGCATTACCCCTCCACAGTTCAACTCATCGATGTCGGCCCGCGTGACGGGCTACAAAACGAAAAGCAGCCGGTACCCGCTGCCGTCAAGATTGAGTTGGTGCACCGCTTGCAGGCTGCGGGCCTGCGCGGCATTGAGGTAACCAGTTTTGTCAGCCCTAAATGGGTGCCGCAAATGGCGGACAACGCGCAGGTCATGGCCGGGGTGCAGCGCAAAAACGGCGTCTGCTATTCGGTGCTGACACCCAATATGCAAGGCTTTGAAGCTGCGCTGGCCTCAGAGCCCGATGAAATCGTGGTCTTTGCAGCCGCCAGCGAAGCCTTTAGCCACAAGAACATCAATTGCTCTATCGCTGAAAGCATAGAGCGCTTTGCACCGGTGGTGCAAGCGGCGCTGGCTGCGGGCATACGCGTCCGCGGTGCCATGTCCTGTACCGTGGGTTGCCCCTACGAGGGCGAGATTGCACCCGCGCGCGTAGGCTACCTGGCCGGCCTGATGCGCGGCATTGGCGTTCAGCACCTGGGTGTGGCCGACACCATTGGCGTGGGTACACCGCGCAAAGTACAGGCCGCGTTTGAAGCGACTTTGCAGCATTATTCTTTGCCCGATGTGTCCGGCCATTTTCATGACACCTATGGACAGGCGCTGGCCAATACCTTGGCTGCAATGGAGATGGGCGTGTACCAGTTTGACGCCTCAGTGGCTGGCCTGGGCGGCTGTCCTTTTGCCAAAGGTGCGACGGGTAATGTGGCCACCGAAGATGTGGTCTACATGCTGCACGGCATGGGTATAGACACTGGCATTGACCTGGACTTGCTGATCGATGCCGGTGTGTTCATCAGCGAATATTTGCAAAGACCTAGCGGCTCGCGTGCAGCGCGTGCCCTGTTGACACGGCGCGGGGTAGCCGCATGATGGACAAAACCCACCCCGCACGCCCCGACCGGGCAGCGCGCCGGCGTGATCCGATCCGTATGTACAAAGACCTGCTGGCAGCGCGCGTGCCTGATGCGTTGGCGTCCCGCTATGCGCCACCATCACCGTGCATATCCGTTTGCAAAATTGCCCCTGACACCGGGCTGTGTTACGGCTGCTTGCGCACGCTGGAAGAAATAGGCGCTTGGGCCAACAGCGAAGATGAGGATAAACACGCCGTCTGGATCAAGATTGCGCAACGCCTGGAGGCATCGCCATGAAACACATTCGCTTTTACTTAGATTTCATTTCGCCCTATGCCTATCTTGCGTTCAAAGAATTACCACGGGCGTTAGAAGGCTTAAGCTACGCGGTGCAATACCAACCCGTGCTGTTTGGGGGGCTACTCAAACACAACAGCAACCTTGGCCCCGCCGAAGTCCCCATGAAACGCGATTGGGTCTACCGCCAATGCCAATGGCTGGCACAGCGCCAGGGCACGCGGCTTGATTTACCCGCCGCGCACCCCTTCAACCCGCTGGGGCTCTTGCGGCTGGCCGTAGCCACTGACGTCAATGGATACCCCAACCGCTATGTGTGCGAAACCATATTCCGCCACGTATGGGAAGGTGGAGCTGACGCCGCCGACGTGCAACGTTTGGAGGCCCTCACGCAACAATTGGCACCCGCACGCGACCCTCGTTCCGATGAAGTGAAACAACAACTCAGCGCGCATACGGCACACGCCTTATCGCAAGACGTATTTGGCGTGCCTTCTTACCAGGTCGACGACAAGGTGTTTTGGGGCATGGATGCTTTGCCGATGTTGCGTGCGTATATGGAAGACCCCACTTGCATTTCTGACGCTGCATGGAATGCCACAAAAGACTTGCCTTCAGGCATCACGCGCAACAAAGCTTGAATTGCCACATCGCGGAACCAAACGCGAGGGTTTAACCTTAGTTGGTCAGTATGGGGTAAGTTTGAAGCAAGCCCCTGTTATTTTCACGTAAGGGCAGGGTCAGTGCCTTCTCCAAGAATACAGACAGCTCCCGGCGCGGGAGTTTTCAATGATTGGAGACACATATGGCTACAGCAGAAGCACGCCCGATGTCCGCAGAAGAGAAGAAAGTTATCTTCGCTTCCTCGCTGGGTACGGTTTTCGAATGGTATGACTTTTACCTTTACGGCTCTTTAGCAGCCATCATTGCGAAGCAATTTTTCAGCGGTTTGGATGAGGGCTCCGCCTTTATTTTTGCGCTGTTGGCTTTCGCCGCTGGATTTATCGTGCGGCCCTTTGGCGCGATTTTCTTTGGCCGCCTAGGCGACATGATCGGACGCAAGTACACCTTCCTGGTGACTATCCTGATCATGGGCGCTTCGACTTTTTTGGTCGGCATCCTGCCCAATTACGCCAGCTGGGGCGCGGCCGCACCGATCATCTTGATCGCGCTGCGCTTGCTGCAAGGTCTGGCGCTCGGTGGTGAATATGGTGGTGCCGCCACTTATGTGGCCGAACATGCGCCGCACGGCAAGCGTGGCGCTTACACCTCCTGGATTCAAACTACCGCCACCTTGGGCTTGTTCCTGAGCTTGATGGTGATTTTGGGCACCCGCACCGCCATCGGTGAAGAAGCCTTTGCCGATTGGGGCTGGCGCGTTCCTTTCATCGTGTCCATTTTGTTGTTAGCCGTTTCGGTGTACATCCGTTTGAGCATGAATGAATCGCCCGCTTTCGCCAAAATGAAGGCCGAGGGCAAAACCTCAAAAGCGCCCTTGAGCGAATCTTTTGGCGAATGGAAAAACCTGAAGATCGTGATCCTGGCCCTGGTCGGCTTGACGGCAGGCCAGGCAGTGGTCTGGTATTCGGGCCAGTTCTATGCGCTGTTCTTCCTGACGCAGGCCCTGAAAGTGGATGGCCCCACCGCGAACATCATGATCGCGATCTCCCTGATCATTGGCACACCATTCTTTATTGTTTTTGGCGCACTATCGGACAAGATTGGCCGCAAGCCCATCATCTTGGCGGGTTGCTTTTTGGCGGCAGTGACTTACTTCCCTGTATTCACCGCGCTAACCAAAGCGGCGAATCCTGATTTGGCCGCCGCGCAAACTGCTGCCAAAGTAACAGTGACTGCAGATCCGGCGGAGTGCTCATTCCAGTTCAACCCTACCGGTACCAAGAAATTCACTTCGTCTTGCGATATTGCTAAGCAAAAACTCGCCAATGCATCGGTTAGCTATGAAAACATAGTGGCTCCCGCAGGCCAACCCGCAGTCATTAGAGTGGGCGAAACCGAGGTGACGACTGTGGTGACTCCAGAAGACATCGCTGCGGCTAAAGCAGCGGCGGAGGCCAAGCTGGGAACGCTCAATGCCGCAGAGCCCAAAGATCCCAAGGCGATTGCAGCAGCAACCGCTAGCGTGAAGGCTTTAAGTGGCGAGAAGACCGCCAAGGACGCCACTTTGTCCGGAAAGCTATCTGCAGCCCTGAAAGCTGCCGGTTACCCCGCCAAAGCGGATATGGCCAAGTTTGACAAAGTCTCTGTGGTCATCATCCTGACCTATCTAGTAATTTTGGTGACTATGGTGTACGGCCCCATAGCTGCCATGCTGGTAGAAATGTTCCCCACGCGTATCCGCTACACGTCTATGAGCTTGCCTTACCACATTGGTAACGGATGGTTCGGCGGCTTGCTACCCACCACGGCTTTTGCCATCGTGGCGCAGACCGGCAATATGTACAACGGTTTGTGGTACCCGATCATCATCGCGGGCGCTACGGTGGTCATTGGTGGCTTATTCATCAAAGAGACCAAAGACGTAGACATCTACGCGAACGACTGATCGTCAATCGTGTTTGCTCTGGGTGTTGAGGCATGGTGCCTGGACCCCAGACAGGCCCTCAGACCGAGGGCCTATTTTTTGGAGAAATGAGATGTGGAAAATCGGTGTGGGTTTTGCCCTGTTTGCGGCTCTGGCTTTGTATATCCTGAGCAATGGCGGCGATATTGATATGAGCGGAGAAAAGCATGGCGAGCAATACCCTGCCGCTGCCGCGCCCGAGACACAAGCGCCTGCCTCCGACGCCAGCGCGACGAAATAAGCCTGCCCCTACTGCTTGAATACCCACGGCACTGCTGAACGCGGCGAGCGCTGCCTAGAATGCTGCTCCCCTACTTTGGAGCGCGTCACTATGTCCGAGGGAACCATCCGCATTCGCGGAGCGCGACAGCACAATCTCAAAAACCTGGACCTGGACATTCGCACCGGCGAATTGACTGTGGTCACAGGCCCCAGCGGTTCGGGCAAATCCAGCCTGGTCTTTGACACGCTGTACGCAGAAGGCCAGCGGCGCTATGTAGAGACTTTTTCCGCCTACGCACGCCAGTTCCTGGACCGCATGGACAAACCGGCAGTGGATAAGGTCGAGGGCGTGCCCCCGGCCATCGCCATCGACCAGACCAACCCGGTGCGCTCCAGCCGCTCCACCGTGGGCACCATGACGGAGCTGAACGACCACCTCAAACTGATGTTTTCCCGAGCGGGGCAGTTGTTTGACCGGGTCAGCGCCCAAGCGGTGCAACACGATACGCCTGAATCGATCTATACCGAACTCATGCGCCGCGCGTCCCTGGCGGGCAATCCGCGCCTGGTCGTCACCTTTCCCGTCGAACTGCCGCTGGCGACAAGCGCCGAAGAATTGACGCAGTGGCTGAGTGCCAGTGGCTTCACCCGCGTCCACGGTGAACGCGTGTCCGGCGAGCGCCGTGTCCTGGACGTGGTAGCGGACCGCTTCCGTTTAGAAAGCGCCGACAAAGCCAGGGTGCTGGAGGCGCTGGAACTGGCCATCAAACGCGGCAGCGGCCGGGTCCACGTGTACCCTGCAGCAGACGGCGAAAAGTCGGTGGCTGAGGACAATTTTTCGGCGACCGCAGCCACAAGCGGCGCGCCCGAGGTCTGGTCTTTTTCCACCGGACTGCACTGTCCGCAAAGCGATGTGCGCTACCAGGAGCCCATCGCCTCGATGTTCTCATTTAACTCGGCGGTGGGTGCATGCGAGACCTGCCGGGGTTTCGGGCGGGTAGTGGGTGTGGACTACGGGCTAGTCATCCCCAACGACAAACTGACGCTGCGCGCAGGCGCAATCAAAACTATGCAAACCCCAGCCTGGCAAGAATGCCAGGACGATTTGATGCGCCATGCGGAGTCCGAGGGCATCCCGCGTGACACGCCCTGGTACAAGCTGAGCGTCGCACAGCAGCAATGGGTGCTCAAAGGCTCACCGCACTGGAATGGCAAGTGGAACCAGCACTGGTTTGGCGTCGACCGGTTTTTTGAATACCTGGAAAGCAAGGCCTACAAGATGCACATCCGGGTGCTGCTGTCCAAATACCGCAGCTATACGCCCTGCGGTGTGTGCGCAGGTGCTCGGCTGAAAACCGAAAGCCTGCTATGGCGCGTGGGCAGCAAAGCCGATGCGGACGCGGTACTGAATCCTGCCAAGCGCTTTATGCCCCAGGGCGTGCAATGGACAGGCGAGCAGCTGCAAGCCCTACCCGGTTTGTGCCTGCATGATTTGATGCTGCTGCCGCTAGACCGATTGCGCCTGTTTTTTGACCGATTGCAGGTCGGCCTGGAGGCGCGCGGACCGGGCATCCAAGGCGGCACCACCAATGGTGTTCAAAGCGAAAAACCTGTGCTGGACGCCGATGTAATACCCCCACAAATTGCGCAAGGGGTGGCCGGCCCAAGTACCCACTCTGAAGCGGATAACAAAACCCTAAAACTGCTGCTGGACGAAATCCGCACCCGCCTGAAATACTTGTGCGATGTTGGCATCGGCTACCTTACGTTGGATAGGCAAAGCCGCACCTTGAGCGGCGGCGAAGTGCAGCGCATCAACCTGACCACGGCCTTGGGCACTTCGCTGGTGAATACTTTGTTTGTGCTCGATGAGCCCAGCATCGGCCTGCATCCGCGCGATATGCACCGCATCATCGTAGCCATGCAGCGCTTGCGCGATGCTGGTAACACCTTGGTGGTGGTGGAGCACGACCCGGCGGTCATGCTGGCCGCCGACCGCATGCTAGACATGGGGCCCGGGCCCGGCGAAAAAGGCGGCCAGATTGTTTTTGACGGCAGCACCGAAGCCTTGAAATCTGCCGACACCTTGACCGGCGCCTACCTGGGTGGGCGCAAGCAAGTGGGCATGGGATTTAAGCGCATGGTGGGCGATAACACGCCGCGCCTGGTGCTGGAAGGTGTACGCGAACACAATCTGAAAAATGTGGATGTAGAAATCCCCTTGCAGCGTCTGGTCTGCGTGACGGGCGTTAGCGGCTCAGGCAAGTCCACGCTGGTGCAGGACGTGCTGGCACCGGCCCTGCTGCGCCACTTCGGCAAGGCCACGGATACGCCGGGCCTGCACAGTCGCTTGCTGGGCGCAGACATGCTCAGCGAAGTGGTGTTTGTAGACCAGTCGCCTATAGGTAAAACCGCGCGCTCCAACCCGTCGAGCTATGTAGGCGCCTGGGATGCCATCCGCGAACTATTTGCCACCGCGCCGCTGTCGCAAGAACGTAGCTACACCGCGTCCAAATTCAGCTCCAACAGCGGCGACGGACGTTGCCCCACGTGCGGGGGTTCAGGCTTTGAACACATTGAAATGCAGTTTTTAAGCGACGTGTATTTGCGTTGCCCCGATTGCAACGGCAAGCGTTACCGCCCTGAAATTTTGGAAGTAACGATTGAACGGCGCAGCGGTCCTGAAGGCGCACTGCGCGCCTTGAACGTGGCTGATGTGTTGGACCTGACCGTCAGCGAGGCCGCGGCAGTGTTCGCGCAAGACCGTGAGGTCATCCGTGCGCTGCAACCGATTGTCGATGTGGGTCTGGAATATGTGAAGCTAGGCCAACCGGTGCCCACGCTGTCCGGTGGTGAAGCGCAGCGTTTAAAGCTGGCAGGCTTTCTGGCAGAGGCAGCTAAAGCAGCCAGTAACAGCCGCCAGCCAATGGCCCGCCGCGGCACTTTGTTCATGCTGGACGAACCCACCACCGGTTTGCATTTCGACGACATCGCCAAGCTGATGCGCGCATTGCGCAAGCTATTGGACGCCGGGCATTCGCTGCTGGTGATTGAGCACAATCTGGACGTCATTCGCTCCAGCGACTGGCTGATCGACCTTGGTCCCGAAGGTGGCGATGCCGGTGGCGAGATAGTCGCCTGCGGCACGCCGGAAGATTTGCTCTTACACCCGACAAGCCACACCGGCAAAGCCTTGCGCGAATACGCCGCGAGTATGGGTGTGGTGCACGAGGTTGCTGAGCCCAGCGCCAATTACCTGACGACGACAGATGCTTCTTCAGGCGCGCGAGTTACACCGGATAACCATATCCGCATCGTCAACGCCAAAGAGCACAACTTGCAATCGCTGTCCGTGAATATTCCACGCGGCCAGTTCAGTGTGGTCACCGGCGTTAGCGGGTCGGGTAAATCCACTTTAGCTTTTGATATTTTGTTTAACGAAGGCCAGCGGCGTTATCTGGAAAGCCTGAACGCTTATGCGCGCTCCATCGTGCAACCGGCGGGTCGGCCCGAGGTGGATGCGGTCTATGGGATTCCACCTACGGTGGCGATTGAGCAGCGGCTCTCACGCGGGGGGCGCAAATCGACGGTGGGCACTACCACTGAAGTCTGGCATTTTTTGCGTCTACTGTACGTGAAGCTGGGTACGCAGCACTGCATCAAAGATGGCGCTGCGGTGGCGCCGCAAAGTGCCGACAGCATTGCTGCGCAATTGCTGAAAAACTACCGCGGCCAGCACATCGGTTTGCTGGCGCCTTTGGTGGTTGGGCGCAAAGGGGTTTACACCGAATTGGCCGATTGGGCGCGTCCACGCGGCTATACGCATTTGCGGGTGGATGGCGAGTTTTTACCCACGCAAGGCTTTCCGCGTATAGACCGGTTTAAAGAACACCATATCGAGCTGCCAGTGCTCAGCCTGGATGTCAAAGCCGCTGACGAAGCCACGCTGCGCGCCGGTCTGGCGCAGGCGCTGACGCATGGAAAAGGCGTGGTGCATGTGCTGAGTGGCCTGGACGATTTAAGCAGCGCTATGCAGGCCGGTAGCAGCACGGCCGGCATAGGCAAGGTGGAAGTGTTTTCCACCAAGCGCGCTTGCCCAGTCTGCTCCACTTCGTACACCGAACTGGACCCGCGCTTGTTTAGCTACAACAGCAAGCATGGCTGGTGCCCGGATTGTGTCGGTACAGGGCTAGCGCTGACCAAAGAGCAACGCAAGGTGTTTGACGACACGGTGCGCGAAGACAACGGCGGGCGCGAACATACTTTTGCCGAAGCCGATGTGGAAGACCTGGCGGACACCGCCTGCCCGCGCTGCCAGGGCACACGCTTGAACGCCACCGCGCGCGCCGTACTTTTTGGCGGCGTAGGCATTGCCGATATTGCAGCGCTGTCGGTAAGTGAAGTGCGCGCCTGGGTGCAAAGCCTTCAAGTGGGCGGCGCCATCAGCCAGCGCGAAGCGGATATTGCCCGCGACCTGATTCCAGAAATCCGCAGCCGCCTGGAATTTTTGGAAGAAGTGGGCCTTGGATATTTGACGCTAGACCGGGGCGCGCCAACACTGAGCGGCGGCGAGGCGCAGCGCATCCGCTTAGCGGCGCAACTGGGTAGTAATTTGCAAGGCGTTTGCTACGTGCTGGACGAACCCACCATCGGCCTGCATGCGCGCGACAACAAAATTTTGCTGGGCGCATTAAAAAGCCTGAGCGACAAAGGCAACACCCTGGTCGTGGTGGAGCATGACGAAGACACCATTCGCCATGCCGACCACATCATCGACATTGGGCCCAGCGCTGGCAAGCGCGGTGGGCGCCTGGTAGCGCAAGGCAGTATTGCCGATGTGCAAGCGCAGGCCGAATCGCAAACTGGGCGTTATTTGCTCCACGCCATGTTGCATCCCCTGGAGCCTCGGCGTTTCGTTGCGACATCGGGCGCATCCGCTTTATTTGCCGCTTCCGTGTCTGCGGCAATCACCGCGGATCAGAAGGCATTGGCCAAGGGGAACAGCAGTGCGGAAATTAAGAAATCCACGTCCAAAGCCAAAGCTGCAAAGGCCAAAGCTACCGAGGTAGAAGTCAGCACCGCAGCAGCACCTGCCGAGGTCCAATGGCTGACGGTGCACAGCGCCCATCTGCACAACCTGCACGCGGTGACCGCATCCGTGCCCTTGCAGCGTTTGGTGGCTATCACTGGCGTCAGCGGTTCGGGTAAGTCCACCTTGGCGCGCGATGTATTGCTTTCCAATGTGCAGGCACTCGTGCAACAGCGTGCCACCAAAGCCGGACGCGATGCCCACGCCGCAGGACGCGCGCCGGGATTGATAGGCTGCGAAGCTATCAGTGGCTATGAAAGCGTGGACCGCGTGCTGGAAGTGGACCAGACACCGATTGGCAAAACGCCGCGTTCCTGCCCTGCCACCTATATTGGTTTTTGGGACACGATTCGAAAATTGTTTGCCGACACGCTGGAAGCCAAAGCGCGGGGTTACGCCGCCAACCGCTTTAGCTTTAACACCGGCGAAGGCCGTTGCCCGGGCTGCGAAGGCCAGGGCATACGCACCATTGGCATGAGTTTTTTGCCCGATGTGAAAGTGCTGTGCGAAACCTGTAAGGGTGCGCGCTTTAACCCCGAAACCCAGGCCGTCACCTGGCGTGGAAAAAACATTGGGGAAGTGTTGCAAATGGAAGTGGACGAAGCGGTGGATTTTTTCGCCGCCATGCCGGTAATTGCGCACCCCTTGCAACTGCTCAAAGACGTGGGCCTGGGCTACTTGACGCTGGGCCAACCCTCGCCCACCTTGAGTGGCGGCGAGGCGCAGCGCATCAAGCTAGTGACCGAACTATCTAAAGTGCGCGACGACATCACGCGGCGCGGCCAGAAGTCGCCACACACGCTTTATGTGCTGGACGAACCGACGGTGGGCCTGCACATGGCCGATGTGGAAAAGCTCATCGCCGTGTTGCACCGCCTGGTGCGGGCGGGGCATAGCGTAGTCGTCATCGAGCATGATTTGGACGTCATCGCCGAAGCCGATTGGGTCATCGACCTGGGGCCCGAAGGCGGCAAAGAAGGGGGACGCATTGTCGCCGCCGCTAGCCCGGAGGAGGTGGTGCGCCTGGCGACACACACGGGGGTGGCATTGAAGGCGGTATTGGGGCGGAAAGCGGCTTGAAGTTTGCCTGAGCCGCTTGAATTGATCGGCAAACTGTTACCAGAAATGGGCTGGCGGGGATCACATTAACCCTTGAAAGTACTGCAGAATAAAACCTGAGAGCCCCACCGTACCCTCATCCCCCGCTTTGCAAGCTTAGTTCCATCCGAGTACCGTAACAGTTGGATATGGACAAACGGCGAGTCGGTTTTGTGAAGTACTGAAAGGCAATGAGCATGCCCCTGATTTCAACTTTTGAGACGGCCACGCTGGCGCATACACCCCAACGGCTTAGCGCTCATTCATCGCCCCAGCAAAGGCCTTGTAAACCGGTTTAGCCAAATACTGCAGCACTGAACGGTTGCCGGTGCGGATATCAACCGTGGCGGTCATGCCGGGCTTCAAGGCTACGTCGACCAGTTTGGGGTTGGGTTGCAATTTGGCGCGCACCGCATCCAAGCGCACCTGGGCTCGGTAGTAAGCGCT
>CAMDHL010000019.1 GCA_945898105.1 Comamonas sp. lk
CGCTTGCGGCCGTGGCGCGAGGCGGTGCCGCAGCGCCAGTTGGCCTGGGCGGTGCTGGCGATGATCGGCCTGCACAGCTTGCTGGAGTACCCGCTGTGGTACGGGCCTTTCCAGATCGCCACGCTGATGTGTGTGTGGGTTTTGTGGGCCTTTCCCGGGCAGGGCGTGGGAACAGAAATAGGAACAGGCGTAGGCCTTGGGGCGGGCGGGCGCGGAGCTCAAGGCGCGAATACGGATGCGGGAAGGGACAGGCGCTTTGACAGGCTAGCTTGGCGCTCATCGCCAGCACAGGCAGACGGCAGCCTGCAATGGACATGGCGGCTGGCCGCAGGAGCGCTGGCGCTGGTCTGTGCGGCGGCGAATTGGAATTACCGGGCCATGAGCCAACTGTATTTAAGCACCGAGCATCGGGCGCCGGAGTACCGGGAGCAGACTTTTAGCAAAGTGCACGGGGCCTGGTTTTTTGGGGGGCACGTGGATTTTGCAGAGCTTTCGATCACGCCGCTGGAGCCTTCGAACGCGCAGCACCTGATGGATTTGGCAGAGAAAACTCTGCATTTTTCACCCGAGGCCAAGGTGGTGGAAACTATTTTGAATGCGGCGCTGTTGTTGCAACGCGCCGACAAAATCGCCATTTACGCGCCACGCTATGCCGAGGCTTTTCCCGAAGATTACGCCCGATGGCGACAAGCGCATGCAGATTTGGATTTGCCTTGATGCGGATATGCGACATGGCGCAGGGCGCAAATGCAGGCGTTTACGGTTGCAGCGGATGGGAAGTGTCATAAAATTTGTCTAATTTGCAACTAAGGAGAATTAAATTTATGGCACATAGCTCTGATACCCAATTGCGCACCCGCAACGCGCTCCGCTTGTCTTTGACCGCGGTGACGCTTTTCGCCAGCTTGAGCGCCCAAGCGCAATTAGCCGGCCCAAGCCAGGATGTGTATTTGGGAGTTGGCGCCCTGAGTATTGCAACGATCGGGTATGCCCGGCCGATAAATAGTAATTTTGGGCTGCGCGCGGAGTACGGTGGCTGGGCCACTATTTCGCGCGACGACACTAGCAGCGGCACAGCTGCTACTGGCACTATCAAGGCCAACCGCGGCGGCCTGTTTGCGGATTGGTTTCCTTTTCAAAATGGATTGCGCCTGGTCGGCGGTGTGACCCTTAACGATATACGTCTGGACCTGAGCACTAAGGGCGGGAGCGACGACAAATTTACCGTGGGCGAAAAAAGCGTTAGCCTGAATGGCGAGACATTTAGTGCCGCGGTGACTTTTCCAACCACCACGCCTTATTTCGGCCTGGGCTATGGACACCATCAAAGCAAGGACCGCGGAATTGGCTTCTATGCGGATGTGGGCGTTATGGTGGGACGCTTTGACTCCAAAATCACTACGTCTGTTTTAAACAAGCCAATTACAAGTAACGGAACTACCGTAACTATCACGCAGGCAGATATTGATACCAAAACGCAGTCCATGCGGGATTCGTTGTCTAGCGCGAATTTCCTGCCTAGTGTGTCAATAGGCCTGGTGTACCGCTACTGAGCGTTCGATATGGCCCGAGGCGCACTACGCGCTTTGGGCAATGCCGCCTGGCTCGGTCTGCGGTTTTAAGCTTTCCCGCAGGCTGATAAGCCCATTCAAATGCGGGCAAGAGCACGAACGCGCATAGGCTGACGAGTAAGGGTGTTTTCATGCGCGAGTCTTATCGCGCCATCAAGCTAGCCCAGGGCGCATAACGGGCTATTTGGCTTGCAATCGCATGCTGTAACTGCACTCATTTAACTTGCGCAAGCTGGCGCGCAGTTACGCGTTTTTGCTAGCAGACGCGCCATTAACGGTTAACAAAACTCCCACTCTTGCCCCCATGCTTTTCCAAAAGGGTTATGCCTTGCATCACCATCCCCCTATCTATGGCTTTGCACATGTCATAGATGGTGAGCAGCGCCACTTGCACAGCGGTCAGTGCTTCCATCTCCACGCCGGTGGGGCCCACGGTTTCAACAGTGGCGGTGCATTGCACGCCATCGTGCGGCTGGGCAGCGCCGTCGGCACGCAAGATGTCTAATTCAATAGCCACCCGGGTCAAGGCCAGCGGGTGGCACAGGGGGATTAGCTCGCTGGTTTTCTTGGCTGCCATGATGGCGGCCACGCGGGCGATGCCCAGTACGTCGCCTTTTTTGGCGCTACCGCTTTCAATTAGCGCGCGGGTGGCAGGCAACATGTGAATGCAGCCCGTGGCGACGGCGATACGGTGGGTACTGGCTTTGTCTGCCACATCGACCATATGGGCCTGACCGGCGGCGTCAAAATGTGTGAGTGAATTCATAAGTTGTCCAAATCTGCGCTTTAGGCGCCTCTACCGGCAGATTTGCCAATGAAATTTCAAGGCATTTACCGGGCGTTCATGGTTCCCGTGCATCATACGGGGATGAGATCTCCCTTTCTCCGGCGCAGCAGCGCGGGCTCCCCGTTTCGCGTGTCCTTGCTCACAGGCCTGCTGATTGCAACTGGCACGCCCGCGTTTGCACCGGCGCAGGTCAATGCACCTGAAAGAACGCCGTCGCCACTGTTTAGCAAAGCCTTGCCCGACTTGGGTGATGAAACGGACTTATCCATCGCGGCGGAACGGCGCTTGGGCGACTCGATTGTGCGCAGCCTTTACCGCGACCCAGATTATCTGGATGACCCGATACTCACCGACTATGTGCAAAGTATCTGGCAGCCTTTGCTACGTTCGGCGCGCGCGCGGGGCGATTTGCGCCCCGACATGGACGAGGTGTTCGCCTGGGAAATACTGATTTCCAAAGAGCGCGATGTCAATGCATTTGCGCTGCCCGGCGGGTATTTCGGCCTGTATCTGGGTTTGGTGGGCATGGTCAATACCCGCGATGAACTGGCCTCGGTACTAGGCCATGAAATAAGCCATGTCACACAGCGCCATATCGCCCGCAGAATGAGTAAAGAAAGCGCGCAAACGCCCTGGGTGATCGGCGGGATGATTTTGGGCTTGTTGGCTGCCAGCAAAAGCAATAACTACAACGCAGCCAATGCCACCATCATGGGCAGCCAAGCCATCGCCATTCAAAATAGTCTGAATTATTCGCGCGACATGGAGCGCGAAGCCGATCGCACCGGCTTTGGGCTGACGACCGAGGCCGGCTTTGAAGCACAGGGTTTTGTCGCCATGTTCGAGAAGTTGCAACAAGCCGGCCGCAACAACGACAGCGGAGGCTTTCCCTATTTGCGCAGCCACCCGCTGACCACGGAACGCATTGCGGACATGCAAGGCCGCATCGGCATGCAAGCGGCCGCTCCATTGCCAGCATATGCGGATTGGCAAGCGCTACTGATGGCTGCGCGCGCGCGGGTGCTGTCCAACAGCGGGGTGGACGCTTTGCGGCTTTGGCAGGCCGACGTACAGCCCGAGGCGCTGGCCGGCAAAAGCCCCGCCCAGCAGGCCGCCGCTTTGTATGGCGCGGCGCTGGCGGCGATCAGGATGCGCGCGCTGGAGCCCGCCAAGGCCCTGGTGGAACGACTTGCCGCCGTCGCCGGAGCGCCGCCGCTGGTAGATCGCTTGGCTCGGCTATTGCGCGCTGACATTGCCCTGGCCACGGAAGATCTGGCTGGCGCTGCCAATGCAATGGCCGCGCAGGTACGCCCTGCATTGCCTAATGAAGTGGTCTTGGACCGCGCGGAGCTGCTGCTACGCGCCCAGCTGCAGACCGATAGCGGGCAAGCGGGGCAGGCGGCGAGGGATTTGTACCGATGGGTGCTTGCGCATCCGCGCGACTTCAACGCTTGGCGCAGCCTGGGCCGGGCCTATGAGGTGCAAGGCCGTTCGATTGCCGCGATTCGGGCGCTGGCCCAAGCCGATGGCTTACAACACGATTGGTCGGCTGCTTTGGCCCGCCTGCGCGCAGCGCAGGACCTGGTGCGCAAAGGCCAATGGGGCAGCCAGGGGCCCGACTACATCGAGGCCACCATCGTGGACACCCGAGCCCGCGAAATAGTGCAGATGATGCGCGAACAAGCCGCGCAGCAACGCTGAGATTTAAGCCGGATCGGCCAACTGCGTGGCGCGGCGCTGGCTGCGCCAGCCGGCCAGCAACACGCCGGCGGTGATCGCCGCATACAGGCCCCAACGCGCCAGTTGCTGCTGCTCATTCATAGCCCCTTTAGCAGCACCGAAAAATTCTTGCAACCAGGGCTCGTTGGCGATCATTTGCGCGGCGGTCAAAGCCAGCACAGCGGCGCCAACGCCAATGATCCAAGGGAATCGCTCGACCAGTCGCAGCACCACGGAACTGCCAAAAACTACGATAGGCACGCTGATCAGCAAACCGATCACCACCAGATCCATCGCGCCATGGGCCGCGCCCGCAACACCAAGCACGTTGTCTATGCCCATCAGCGCATCGGCGACGATGATCGTCTTCATCGCACCCCAAAAAGTATTTGCGCCACCTTCTTCGTGGCCCCCGTCGCCTTGATCAGCTAACAACTTGTACGCCACCCAGACCAGCCCGACGCCACCAACCAGCATCAGGCCCGGTATTTGCAAAAGCCAGACCACGCCCAATGTCATCACCGTGCGCACACCGATGGCGCCTGCCGTGCCCCAGAGAATGGTTTTCTTACGCAAGTGCTCGGGCACGTTGCGAGCGGCTAGGGCGATCACGATGGCGTTATCACCAGCCAGTACGAGGTCGATCAGGATAATGGCAAGCAGCGCTGACCACCAAGCATTTGAAAATAATTCCACGGTTTGGATTCCTGTAAAGAGGCCCGGGGGCGGGCACGTTGACACCTGTCGGGCGGGTACAGCGAAAGCCATACACGCACGGCGAAGGTCTTGCCCGATGGCGCAGCGCACAAGACGCAGGCATCTGTGGGGCCGGGACAGCAAGTGTCCGTATTGACGACCCGACAACGGGGGGCTACTCCCCTTCAACTTTTCCATTCTATAAAAGTTGGGCCTAGCCCCAAAAGCGGTAGGGGCAAGCCCTGACTAATGCGTTTTCGCCGGTGCAGCTATCATCGCGCCTCTTCTCTCCACGCCTCATCTCTCCAAACCCCCATGGCAGGCATACACATCACCGACATTGAATCGGCCATCAATTATTGGCGCGGCAAAAGCCCTTCGCCTGATGGCGTGTCCCTGCCCGGCCCCACGCGTGCGTTAGCGGAAATTTATGCGCTGCTGATTTATTACGGCGAGACAGAAGCGGACGAACGCAGCATGCCGCGCGGCGCACACGAGGCCTGGCTAGCCTGGTATACCAGCACGCCGGATACGCCTTGCATTGCCATTTGCTCCACCAGCCAGGGCGATGAAACCTGCAAAGGCTGTGGGCGCAGTTTTTCGGAAGTGCAGTTGTGGCCGCAAATGAGCCCGGCAGAAAAACGCGCTACCTGGCGGCGCATCACACTCGATGGCAGCGCCTGGCGTTTTAATAGATATGCAGAGCGCGCCGCCGAAGGTGCGCGGCCTGCAACTGCAGATGCTCATGGGACCGCAATGGGTACACAGGACGCGCAAGCAAGGACTGCCCCCAGCGCCGGCGCACCCCACAGCGCAGCCTCTGCATAAAAAGCCGCTGGCGCATCCACAGCACCCCGCGTTTTCGCATAGCACTATGGCCGATTTGCGCTACAAACCCTCCACAACGGTGGCCGCCATCATCGAACGCGATGGCCTGTTTTTGCTGGTCGAAGAAGAAACACCAGAAGGCCTTCGCCTGAACAACCCGGCAGGCCATCTGGATGCCAGCGAGTCCTTGGTGCAAGCCTGTGCGCGCGAAACGCTGGAAGAAACCGCATTTGAATTTGCGCCCCGGGCGCTGGTGGGCATTTACCTGGCCCGCGTGCAGTTTCCCGAAAGCCCGGCGCGGCCCAGCGGGTCTGATATTAGCTACCTGCGCTTTGCGTTTTGTGGAGACTTGGGTGCCTTTGACGCGCATCGAACACTGGACACCGGCATTGTGCGCACGCTGTGGTTGACACCAGAAGAAGTACGCGCCAGCGCAGCGCATCACCGCAGCCCGCTGGTCTTGCAATGCATTGAGGACTACCTGACTGGGCAGCGCTACCCCTTGGGCGTCTTGCACACCCACGCTGGCGTGTACGACCAGCAGCAGCGCACTTAAAAGCGCGGCTTTGTTTGCTCGACTAGCGAAAGGCCAGCGCATACGCCGAGCCCTAGGCGGGTGCAGCCCTAAAATCTGGCCATGAACGCCTCCGTAAAGCACCCGAAAAAACAACGCATTGTGGTGGGCTTGAGCGGTGGCGTGGACTCCGCGGTGACAGCCTATTTACTGCAACAGCAAGGGCATGAGGTAGTCGGTATCTTCATGAAAAACTGGGAAGACGACGACCGCGCACCAGATGCGGATGCGCTGAGCCCCGACCCCAGCTATTGCACCTCCAAAGAAGACTTTATCGACGCTGCCGCGGTGGCTGATGTGCTGGGCATCGATATAGAACACGTCAACTTTGCCGCCGATTACAAAGACCGCGTGTTTGCCGAGTTTTTGCGCGAATACCAGGCTGGGCGCACACCCAATCCGGATATTTTGTGCAATGCCGAAATCAAATTCAAAGCCTTTTTAGACCATGCCATTCGCCTGGGCGCAGACTGCATCGCCACCGGCCACTATGCGCGCGTGCGTCAAAACGAGAACACCGGTTTGTTTGAACTGCTCAAAGGCTTGGACGCCTCTAAAGACCAAAGCTATTTTTTGCATCGACTGAACCAGGCGCAGTTATCCAAGACCTTGTTCCCAGTGGGTGAGTTACACAAAACCGAGGTGCGCCGTATTGCTGACGAGATCGGCCTGCCTAATGCGAAGAAGAAGGACTCAACCGGGATTTGCTTTATCGGCGAGCGCCCATTTCGAGAATTTCTGAACCGCTACATCGCCAAAGAGCCCGGCCCGATTAAAAACCCCAAAGGCCACACCATCGGCCAGCATGTGGGCTTGTCTTTTTACACGCTGGGGCAGCGTCAAGGGCTGGGCATCGGCGGACTGAAAGCCCGTGGCGCGCAAAAAGGCGGCGGCGAACATACTCCCTGGTTTGTGGCGCGCAAAGATAGGGTCACCAATACTTTATGGGTGGTGCAGGGGCACGAGCATCCGTGGTTGCTTTCGCGCATGCTAAGTGCTGCGGATGCCAGTTGGGTGGCGGGCAGCGCACCAGCATGCGCGCAAGCCTATGCCGCCAAAACTCGCTACCGGCAAAGTGATAGCGCCTGTGCACTACAAGCCAGTGACGGGCCCATCTTTGATGTGGGCTTTGAAAGCCCCCAATGGGCGGTTACGCCCGGTCAGTCGGCCGTGCTATACAACGGTGATGTGTGCCTTGGCGGTGGTGTGATTGACCGCGTGCCAGCCCTTGATGCTGCGATGTAACCGTGCCCGCACCCCCCGTGGGACAATCAAGTCTTGAGAAAATTAGTGTTTTAGAAAGCTATCACCATGCCCCGTCGCGCCACCAAAATCGTAGCCACCTTAGGCCCCGCCTCCAGCGACCCCGCCATGCTGGAAGCATTGATACGCGAAGGCGTCGATGTGGTGCGGCTCAATTTCAGCCACGGCACCGCGCAAGACCATATTGACCGCGCCGCCATGGTGCGCGATGTAGCCAAACGCGCAGGGCGCGAAGTGGCCATCATGGCCGACCTGCAGGGCCCCAAAATCCGCGTCGGCAAATTTGCCGAAGGCAAAGTTTTTCTGGAGCATGGCCAAGCCTTTATTTTGGATGCGGCCCGCACTGAGCTGGGCGATGTGAACGCGGTGGGCCTTGACTACAAATCACTGCCGCAAGAAGTGAAAGCCGGCGACGTGCTCCTGCTGAACGACGGCATCATCGTGATGGTGGTGGACAAGGTGCAAGGCCAGCAAGTGCACACCACCGTCAAACTGGGCGGCGTGCTGTCCAATAACAAAGGCATTAACAAACAAGGCGGCGGCTTGACAGCGCCGGCGCTGACGGCCAAGGACATGGAAGACATCCGCACCGCCATGGCTTTCAAAGCCGACTACGTGGCCGTGAGTTTTCCTAAATGCGCCACCGATATGGAAATGGCACGCCAGTTGTGCAATGTCGCTGCAGCTGAGTTCGGCCATAAGCCCGGCCTGATCGCCAAGATCGAGCGCGCGGAAGCGATCCCCAAGCTGGAAGAAATTTTGCTGGCCTCAGACGGCATCATGGTTGCGCGCGGCGACCTGGCGGTGGAAGTGGGCAACGCAGCAGTGCCTGCGCTGCAAAAGCGCATGATCAAAATGGCGCGAGAGTTTGACAAGATTGTGATCACGGCCACGCAAATGATGGAGTCCATGATCAGCAATCCGGTGCCCACGCGCGCCGAGGTCAGCGACGTGGCTAATGCAGTACTCGACGGCACTGACGCCGTGATGCTGTCGGCAGAAACCGCCGCCGGTAACTATCCTTTAGAGACGGTGCGCGAAATGGCGCAGATTTGCGTTGCAGCCGAAGCAGGTGAGTCGGTGAAGCTGGAAACCGACTTCGTTGGTAAAACCTTTGCGCACATCGACCAGTCCATCGCCATGGGCGCGCTGTTTACCGCGCACCACCTGGGTGCCAAAGCGATTGTGGCCATGACCGACAGCGGCTCGACCGCGCTGTGGATGAGTCGCCATTTAATCCGGGTGCCGATTTACGCGCTCACTCCCAATGTGTCGAGCCAGCGGCGCATGACGCTGTACCGCAATGTGCGCCCCTTGCTAATGAGCAGCAGCAAAGACCGCGATACCGCGCTGAACGACGCTGAAGCGCAACTTAAAAAGCTAGGCATTGTTTCCAGCGGCGATGTCTATGCCATCACCTGCGGCGAGCCTATGGGCGCGCCCGGTGGCACGAATATGATGAAAGTCTGCCGCGTCTCCTAAAGGCTGCATAGGCACATCAACCGCTTCGCAGAGGCCGCGCAGGCTGAGGCAGGTTGACTATTTTTCGCTTGCGTCATGAGGAGCCCAGCCTCAGCCTGCGTGGCCTCGGGCTCACCCAAGGGACAGTCGGGTCAAATCTCAATAGAATCGCGCATCGGTACAAGTTACCACGCGGTTACCAACCTCCCGGAGAACCCCCATGGCCCTCGTCTCAATGCGCGAATTGCTGGACCACGCCGCCACGCACGGTTACGGCATCCCAGCGTTTAATGTGAATAACCTGGAGCAAGTCCAGGCCATCATGGAGGCCGCCAATGAGGTGGGCGCTCCGGTCATCATGCAAGCGAGCGCCGGTGCGCGTAAGTACGCGGGTGAGGCCTTCCTCAAACATCTGATTCAAGCCGCCATCGAAAGCTATCCGCATATCCCGGTCGTCATGCACCAGGACCATGGCCAAAGCCCAGCGGTTTGCCAGGGCGCGATCAACCTGGGCTTTAGCTCGGTGATGATGGACGGCAGTTTGGAAGGTGACGGCAAAACCATTGCCAGCTATGAATACAACGTGGACGTGACGCGCCAGGTGGTTGATATGGCGCACAAACTGGGCGTCACCGTGGAAGGCGAACTGGGCTGCTTGGGCTCGCTGGAAACCATGAAGGGCGACAAAGAAGACGGCCACGGCACCGATGCCACCATGACGCGCGAGCAATTGCTCACCGACCCGGAACAAGCCGCTGATTTCGTCAAGCGCACGCAGCTCGACGCGCTGGCTATCGCGATTGGCACCAGCCACGGCGCCTACAAATTTACGCGCCAGCCCACAGGCGATATTTTGGCGATTGACCGTATCAAAGAAATCAACCGCCGCCTGCCCAATACGCACCTCGTGATGCATGGCTCAAGCAGCGTGCCGCAGGAGATGCTGGCAACCATCAACGCCTATGGCGGCAAGATGAAAGAGACCTATGGCGTGCCGGTCGCGGAAATCCAAAAAGCCATTCAGTTCGGCGTGCGCAAGATCAATATCGATACCGACATCCGCTTGGCCATGACGGCTGCCTGCCGCAAATTTTTGGCCGAAAACCCGGACAAGTTTGACGCACGTGACTGGCTCAAGCCCGCCCGCGAAGCCGCCAAGCAGTTGTGCAAAGCGCGCTATATCGAGTTTGGCTGCGAGGGTCAGGGTGCCAAAGTTAAAGGCGACACGCTCATCGCAGTCGCGGCCCGCTACAGCAAGGGCGAACTCGCGCAAGTGGTGCATTAAGCGGCAAGGGTCCGCGTAATTAGCCTGCGAAATCGTCACGGCAAGAAGCGTTAGCGGCGCTGCAGTCCCTGGATGCATAGATTGCCACGGCCTGCGGCCTCGTAACGACGCACTCGTTTTGGGCTGGCAACAAGGAGAGATTGATGTTGCAGAGTGTCCCTGGCAGACGTAGGCGCGAACCCGCGCCCTGCCTGCGCTACAGTGCTGCTTATGGCTTCTTCCCTACACACTTCCGCCCTGCATTCCCTACCCCTTTTAGCGCGCGGCAAGGTCCGCGATAACTACGCAGTCGGGAGCGACCGCATATTGATGGTCGCCAGCGACCGTCTGAGCGCTTTTGACGTCATCATGGGCGAGCCCATTCCTGGCAAAGGCGCTTTGCTCACCCAAATGGCCTTATTCTGGTTTGAGAAATTCGGACCCAAAGGCCTAAATCTGTGTCCCATCCACCTAACCGGCGAAGCGCCTGAAAGTGTGGTCGCGCCCGATGAAGTGGCGCAAGTGCAAGGGCGCAGCATGCTGGTGAAACGACTCAAACCCCTGCCCGTGGAGGCGGTGGTGCGCGGCTATTTGGCGGGTAGCGGCTGGAAGGAATACCAGACTAATGGTGCGGTGTGCGGCGTGGCCCTACCAGCAGGCTTGCGCAATGCCTCGCGCCTGGCTGCGCCGATTTACACCCCCGCTGCCAAAGCCGCCGTGGGCGAACACGATGAGAACATCACGTTCGCGCAAACCGTGGACATGATCGGCCTGGACCTGGCCACGCGCATACGCGATATCAGCATCGCGCTGTACGAAGCAGCCGCAGCGTTTGCGCTGACCAAGGGCATCATCATTGCCGACACCAAATTTGAATTCGGCCTGGACGACGCGGGTACGCTCACGCTAATGGATGAAGTGCTCACGCCCGATTCCTCGCGCTACTGGCCGTTGGAGAGTTATGCCGAGGGCAGCAACCCGCCTAGTTACGACAAACAGTTTGTGCGCGATTGGCTCGAGGCGGTGCAAGTCGACGGCAAACCCTGGAGCAAAACCCCACCCGCGCCCCGTGTGCCGGACGCTGTCATTACGCAGACCGCTGCGAAATACCAAGAGGCTTTGCAGCGCTTAATGGCGTGAGTACAAATGCGGGTTGCGGGCAACGCTTCCCAATGAAGGTTTGCACAAAACGCCCTCGGAACCATTGCAACGGTCCGAGGCCTTGCAATGACTACTTTTGATTTTTTTAAGTAGCCCTGGCAATTAATTAAGTGCCATGCTCAGTTTGCGCCGGTACGTTGCCACCATTTGCGCTTGAGGATCGGTTTCGGCGACGACTTTGCCGGCTATTTCGATGCCACCGGGGGTTTTACCAGTGTCTTGCGCGGCGCCTTTGGGCTTGGGCGGGGTGAGCAGCTCCAAAATCGCCACAAAGGTTTTGCGTGGCACCGCATCGTCCCAGGCTTTATCGCGCATGATGATTTCCAGCAACTCGTCCATGGCCACGGTCCACTGGCCCTCCACCATCAGGACGCGGGCTTTGGCCAAGCGGGTATCAAAGTCGCGTTTGTTGGCTGCGATGAGTTCATCGAATTGCGCCAACTCCCAGTTACCGCGCGGGTCGGTGTTCACAAATTCGATGGCGCTCAAGAAGTGGTGCAAAGCGTCAAAGCGGATCTGGCGCGGAATAGCGGCCAGGGCCGGAGCGAGCGCCGCCTTGGCTTCTTCCAATGCGTTGTGGTGAATCAGCAGTTTCACCAGTTCATGGCGCGCATCATCATTAGCCGGATCGGCGGCTAGGGTTTCCTGCAATTTGTGCAGCGCCGCTTCCACGTCGCCCGCCGCTACCAGGGCTTGCGCATCTTCGGCGTCGGTCAGCGAGGCGCCTTCAGGGGGCAGGTGTTTGTCCAGAAAGGTCTTGATCTGGCTTTCGGGTACGGCGCCCATAAAGCCATCCACCGGCTTGCCGCCGATCATCAGCACGCAGGTGGGAATGCTGCGGATGCCAAACGCTTTAGAAAGCTCTTGCTCTTGGTCCGAGTCGATCTTGACCAGCTTGAATCGCCCGGCGTAATCAGTCTCCACCTTTTCCAGCAGCGGGCCGATGACTTTGCAGGGCCCGCACCAGGGGGCCCAAAAGTCCAGCAAGACGGGCAGGTCTTGCGAGGCGCGAATGACTTCGGTTTCGAAATTTTCCAGGGTGACGTTAATCATGAAGAACTACTCGGGGTGAAAACGTAAAATTGGCGTTACTAGCCTTGCGGCACGGTTGCCGCCTGATCCTCGGGCGCAGGTGTCAAGCGCTGTTTCCAACCCTATGAGCACCACACAAATCGCGGTCGTCATGGGTTCCAGCTCTGACTGGGACACCATGGAACACGCAGTGCAGATTCTCCAACAGTTTGGCATCGCCTTTGAGGCGCGTGTGCTTTCCGCGCACCGCATGCCTGACGATATGTTTGCTTTTGCGCAAGCAGCACAGGGCCGGGGCCTGCGCGCCATCATCGCCGGGGCCGGCGGGGCCGCGCATCTGCCTGGCATGCTGGCCTGCAAAACTACGGTGCCGGTGTTAGGCGTGCCGGTGCCCAGCAAGCATCTTCAAGGCGTTGATTCCCTGCACAGCATTGTGCAAATGCCCAAGGGCATACCGGTGGCCACGTTTGCCATCGGCGCTGCCGGTGCTGCCAATGCCGCCTTGTTTGCGGTGGCCATGCTGGCGGCGCAGGATGGCGCTTTAGCCAAGCAACTCGATGCCTATCGCGCTGAACAAACCCGCGCCGCGCGCGAGCAGGATTTACCAATAACCGGCCGGGGCGACGGGTTGGCCGGTTTATGAGCCATGGCGCTGCGCTTTTGCCTGGTGCGCAATTGACAGACCCGGGCGCTGGGCCCATCACACTGGGTGTCATCGGCGGAGGCCAGTTAGGCCGGATGTTTGTCCATGCCGCCCAATCTATGGGCTACGAGACGGCGGTGCTGGACCCGGATGCCGACAGCCCTGCAGGGCGCGTCAGCCACCACCACATCCGAACCGCCTACCAGGACCCGCAAGGCCTAGCCCAACTGGCCGCACTGTGCAGCGCCGTGACCACCGAATTTGAAAACGTGCCCGCCGATGCGCTGGCCACGCTGGCCGCCACCCGCACGGTGGCGCCGGGCGCGCAAGCAGTGGCAATCGCGCAAGACCGCTTGGCAGAAAAAGCCCACTTCGTGCACTGCGACGTGCCCTGCGCGCCTTTTGCCGCCATCCGTACCGCCGCCGATGTGCAGGCTGCGCCCGCCCACTTGCTGCCCGGCATTTTGAAAACCGCGCGCATGGGCTATGACGGCAAGGGCCAAGTGCGGGTGGCCGACCGTGCGCAACTACGCCAGGCCTTTGCAGACCTGAAAGAGCAAGTCTGCGTGCTGGAAAAAATGCTGCCGCTGGCGCTGGAGTGCTCGGTCGTCCTGGCGCGCGGCGCGGACGGCGCCATGGTGCATTTCCCGGTTCAACGCAATTTGCACCGGGCCGGGATTTTGGCAGTGACCGAGGTGTTTGAAGGCGCAATCCCCAGCGCGCTGGCCGCCCAAGCGGTGCAAGCGGCGCAAGCGATTGCGCAGGGTCTGTCTTATGTGGGCGTGCTGTGCGTGGAGTTTTTTGTGTTGCAGGATGGCAGCCTGGTGGTCAATGAGATTGCGCCGCGCCCACACAACAGTGGCCACTACAGCCTGGACGCTTGCGACCAATCGCAGTTTGCGCTGCAAGTGCGCACCCTGGCGGGCCTGCCCCTGACGCAGCCACGCCAGCACAGTGCCACCGTCATGCTCAATATCCTGGGCGATATTTGGGGTGCGAGCCTGGGCGCCACACCCCCATGGGATGCAGTGTTGGCACTGCCCGGCGCGCATTTACATCTATACGGCAAGCGCCAGGCGCGCCCTGGCCGCAAGATGGGCCACTTAACGCTAACCGCCGACAGCCCGCAAGTGGTGCGCGCCACCGCGCTTGAAGCCGCCCGGATTTTGGGGATTGAAGCGTTTTAAACGCTTTTGTGCGTTTTTGACGCCTATTTAGCCTCATTAGACCCATGATTTTGCAAGTACACGATAGCCTAAGCCTGCCTCGCTGTGAGCGCACCTTGCGCGGCGGCGGCTTGCTCGGCCTGCCCACCGAAACCGTTTACGGGCTGGCGGCGGACGCCGACAACGTTCACGCAGTGGCCGCGATTTTTGCCGTCAAGGGGCGCCCGGCAGACCACCCGCTGATCGTGCATGTGGCCGATATGGACGGCGGCTTGAGTGGCGCGCGCTACTTTGCCCACGAAATTCCTGATTTTGCGATGCGCCTGATGCAGGCCTTTTGGCCCGGGCCGCTGACGCTGATACTGCCCCGCCGAGACGGGGTGGCCCACGCGGCGGCTGGGGGGCAGGACTCGGTCGGCCTACGCTGCCCGTCGCACCCGGCCGCGCAAGCCCTGTTGCGCGCGCTGCGACACAGCGCACAAGGGCATGTGGTCTGGGGCCTGGCCGCGCCCAGCGCCAACCGCTTCGGGCGCGTCAGCCCCACCACAGCACAACACGTCCAAAGCGAGTTCAATGCGGACCGCGCCGCCGATGACCCAGCCGCCTTGCTGATTTTGGACGGCGGGCCCTGTGAAGTGGGCATCGAATCGACGATTGTGGACTGCACCCGCGGCGAGCCGGTGCTTTTACGCCCGGGGGCGATCAGCTTGCAGGCGCTGGCTGAGGCCTGCGGCCAAGCCGTCCGCTTGCCGCAAGAGATGCCCAGCAGCCAAGCCGCGCCGCGCGCCTCGGGCACCCTGGCTGCGCACTATGCGCCGCAGGCCAAAGTGCGTTTGATGGAAACCATGGCATTGCAACACGCCCTGGAGCCAGGGTCGGCGCTGCGTCAGGAGGTAGCCGGGCGCATCGGCATCTACATGCGCACCCGGCCGGCTATTTCTGCAGACGCAGCAGCCCAGCCCCACGGCACCAAGGCAGGCGGGCTACCCCAGCTCCTACTGCGCGCCATGCCACAGGACGCAGCGCGCGCTGCACAGCATTTGTTCGCCACGCTGCGAGCACTTGACGACGCCGGGGTGCAGGAAATTTGGGTGGAGACCACCCCCGAGACGATGGAATGGGCCGGTGTAGCCGACCGCCTGCAACGCGCTAGCGTTGCCGCGGTCAAAGCGCCCTAGCGCCCTCTAAATAGCCGATCCATCGCAATCAAACAGCGCCGCTCGCAGATCAGGCACGAAGAGCGCCAT
>CAMDHL010000020.1 GCA_945898105.1 Comamonas sp. lk
GTCTTGGAAGTTAAAACCACTCGACTGGTCGAAACGGTACTCTGTTTTCCATTGCGTCGTTGAGTTGACTTGATAGTTGGTACCGAAGGTCAATCGGGCTAAGTTAGCACCAGTTGTCGCGTAACCTTTCTCATCTGGATCAAACGCACCTTTATCATCATTACGTTTGGGCCCCAGACCATTGCCGTAGATGCCGCCGTTATCGTAATAGGTGCCGCCCCCGTTCTCGCTGTTCATCAAGTAATCAGCGCGCGCTAGCAATTGGAGGCGGGGCACAATTTTGTAACCCACCAATCCAGAAACGCCTTGCCAGCTGGTGCCGCTGCCGTTGGCACCGGCGCGGTCCATACGACCAATAGTGAATTGTCCATTGACTTGCCAATCGCCCCGTGTGATACCGCCGTCAAGTGCCATGATATCGAACACCCTGTTGCCACGTCCATGCAACCCAGACAGGCCGACATACGTGGTGTCATTCACATACCAGTCCCCGCGGTAGGCAAAAATGGTAGTTTTTGCGGTTGAGCCAGCGGGATAGACTTGGTCGTCTGCGGTGGCCGACGCCGAAAGCATGGGAACCATCTCACCAGTGATCGCGTCAGCAACCATTTTTGCGCGCGTAAAACCTTGGTAATCTGCGTTTGCATAGTCGCCCTTTCCGGTGTCCGAAGCACCATCCGCATTACCCAGCACCCACTTCAAAGCATAATTCCCATCGTCCAAGGTATAGGACATACCAATACCGGTATAAGCGGTCGCGCCCGCCAAATCGTACAAAGCGTTATGGGTAATTAACTGGTTACCTAAGGTCGAATTTGCATTGGGAAACGCAAATTCATAACCCTGAAAATCTGGCATGAAACCGGCAATGATGCGCGAAGTTTTATTTACTGGGATAGACAGTGATGCTTCATGCACCAACGGGTCGCCGCCCGGTAAGAGGCGCAAGGTCCAATCCACTCCCTCGCCGTCCTGCGATTCTTTGGTGATCTGGATCATGCCCAATTCACCTACGGCATAACCAGCACTTGCTCCAAATTCATGGCTTGCATCGATACTGTTGTACTTATAAGCCGCCTCAATCACGCCATTAATCTTCATGCCCTTGAAGCCGGATTCTTCCTTGCCATCTTCGCCCAAGTCCAAACGCTGTTCCAAACGATTAACTTGTTGAGACAACGGAGTCAGATTAGGCTGGGCACTGATGGCCTCCACCTTTTGCTGCAAGGTTTGCAGCTGGGCCTTTAAGGCCTGGATTTCCTTTTGCAATTCCGCGGCCGATTGCGCATGGGCGCCAGCCCATGGGAGTACACCGGCCAAAGCCACGATCCATAGTTTCTTCTTCAAGTTCATTGCTTACTCCTTATGTAAATAAATCCCAAACTCGTAGCACACCAGCGCTGCTAATCCACTTTACGATAAGCCGCCGCCATTTCCTGCGCCCGGCGCTTCTCAAAGCGGGACATCCAAATACTCGCCAAAAGAACGCCGATGCTCACCACCACGACCGTCAAAGTGGCTACCGTATTCACACTGGGGTTCAGGCCCAGCCTGGCGCGGCTGAAAATCGTAATCGGCATGGTAGTCGAACCTGGGCCGTTGAGAAAGGCCGAAATTACCACATCGTCCAGCGATAGCGTAAAAGTCAACAACCAGGCGGAAGCCAGGGCCTGAGAAATCAAGGGCAACGTAATCAGAAAGAACACCTGCGCAGGCAAGGCACCTAGGTCTTGGGCGGCTTCTTCTAAGGCAGGACTCATCTCCTGCAAGCGCGAAAGTACCACCACAGTGGCATAGGACATGCCCAGCAAGGTGTGACCCAACCAGATGGTGGCAAATCCGCGGTCCGGAAAGCCAAACAATTTTTGTGCCGACACCAGCATCAAGAGCAGGGACAACCCAATGATGACCTCGGGCATGACCAGCGGGGAATTGACCATGCCCGCAAACAAGGTGCGGCCTGGAAAGCGTTTGAAGCGGTGCAAGGTAATAGCCGCCAGCGTGCCCAGCACGACCGAGGAACATGCGGTGGCAAAAGCGATTTTTAAGGACAACTTGAAGCCGTCGATGATTTCTGTGTCCTGCATCAAGGCCTCATACCATCTAAGCGAGAAGCCACCCCAGTGGGTCACCATCGGGCTGGCGTTGAAGCTAAATACGATCAAGGTGATGATGGGCAGGTACAAAAACACATACACCCCGCCCATCCAGGCAAAACCGGTACTGCGGCCCAGCGCGCTCATGCGCGGCCCCCGGCCGTGCTTTCGGCCTGGTGCTTGTTGAATAAGGCCAGCGGGATGATGATGAGGGCGACCATGGCCACGGCCACGCTGGCGGCCATGGGCCAGTCGTTATTACTGAAAAACTCGTCCCACAGCACGTGGCCGATCATTAAGGTCTCGGGGCCACCAAGAAGCTCTGGAATCACAAATTCGCCTACGCAAGGGATAAACACCAGCATGGAGCCCGCGATGATGCCGCTGGCGGACAGGGGCACGGTAATGCGCCAAAAGGCCTGCCAGGGCGTGGCACCCAAGTCCAGCGCGGCTTCCAAAAGGCTTAAGTCCATCTTTACCAGATTGGCGTAGAGCGGCAAAATCATAAAGGGTACATAGGTGTACACCATGCCCAACACCAGCGAAAACGGTGTGTTCATCATCTTGATGGGTTCGGCGATCAAGCCCAGTGCGATAGCTACGTTATTGAATACACCGGCATCAGCCAGCAGCATCTTCCAGGCATAGACGCGCAACAAAAACGAGGTCCAAAAAGGCAGCATCACCAACATTAGCAAAGCCGGGCGCCGATCCGCAGGGCTGCGCGCCAGGAAGTAGGCAAAGGGGTAGGCGATAAACAAACAAATGGCCGTGGTAATGGCCGCGATCTTGATTGAGCTGAGGTAGGCGGTGAGGTAGAGCGCGTCCTGGGTCAGGCTGATGTAGTTGCCATATTTAAGCGCCAGAAAAATCGTATCGTCTTTGAAGGTCAGCACATCTTTAAAAAACACCGTGTCCATTTCGGACACGCTGATTTTGAAGACGACCAAGAATGGCAACAAAAAAAACAGCAGCAAAAATACCATGGGCACGCTGATGACTACCACCCTCCCCCAGCGCGCCACCAAGTGGGCGTAGCCGGGGTTGGTGGGAGCAAGAGTGCTCATGCCCTTAGCGCGTCAGCACCACCACATCGCTACCGCACCACCAAACATAGACCTGATCGCCCCAGGTGAGGGACGAGCTGCCATGGCGGGCGTCATTGGTATGCGTTACTTTGACCACTAGGCCACTGGCGAGCTTGACGTGGTAGGTGGTGAGGCTTCCCAGGTAAGCCAGCTCGGTAATCACGCCTTGCGCCAGGTTGTAGCCCACTTCAGCGGCCAGTTCGCGCTGCGCGTCCGTGACTCTCTCGCTCTGGATAGACATTTTTTCCGGACGTACCGCCACGTGCACGTCCATGCCTTGGGTGCCAGTTATACCGTGACTAACGTAGTGTTTGCAATCCACCGAAGTGATGATGACGTGGTCGGCCTCATCAACTTCGACCGCGCCTTTAAAGATATTGACTGTGCCAATAAAGTCGGCCACAAACAGGCAATTAGGCGTTTCGTAAATCTCGGCGGGCTTGCCGATCTGCAAAATTTTTCCCTCGCTCATGACGCCGATTCGGGTCGCCATCGTCATGGCCTCTTCCTGGTCGTGCGTCACCATCACGCAGGTCACGCCCACACGCTCGATGATGTCCACCAGTTCGAGCTGGGTGCGCTGGCGTAGCTTGGCGTCCAATGCCCCTAAGGGTTCGTCCAGCAAGAGTAGCTTGGGACGCTTGGCCAAGCTGCGTGCCAAAGCGACGCGTTGCTGTTGGCCGCCCGATAGTTGGTGTGGTTTGCGCTTGGCGTATTGCTTGAGCTGCACCAGGTCCAGCATTTGCGTTACCCGCTCTTCAATCTGGTCTTTGGGCATGCCGTCGCGCTTAAGGCCGAAAGCCACGTTTTCCCAAACCGTCAGGTGCGGAAAAAGCGCATAGCTTTGGAACATCATATTGATTGGGCGCTCGTAAGGCGCCAGACCCACAATGTCCTGACCCGCCAGCAGTATCTGCCCCGAAGTTGGCACTTCAAACCCGGCCAGCATGCGCAGCAAGGTGGATTTGCCGCAGCCCGAAGAGCCTAGCAAAGCAAAAATCTCGCCCTGCGCGATATTCAGGCTAACGTCGTCTACCGCAAAGACATCGTCAAACTTTTTGACGATGTGCTGAATTTGCAAAAAAGGGGCGGCCTCTGCAGCGCGCGCTAAAGATTCGTTGGGTGCCACGCAAGCTTCCTGATTAAATACCAGCGCACTTTTTTAGATGCCAGTTTTGAACGAGGTGTAAGCGCGTGTCGCCAAGCGGCGCACGTCGTTACTCAAGGCCTTTGGCGCCACCATAGTTGCCATCTCGGCGCTGGAGGGAAATACCGAGGGGTTCTTCGCCACTTCGGGACTGATGAATTTGCGCGACTCCTTATTAGGGTTGGCGTATTTCACTTTATTGGTGAGGCCAGCATGCACCTCGGGGCGCATGATGTAGTTCATGAACTTCAAAGCGTTTTGCGGGTGGGCTGCGTCGGCAGGAATGGCCATCATGTCAAAAAACAGCACTGCACCGGTTTTGGGCACGAAGGCCACCACGTCCTGCCCGGTTTTACCTTCGATGGCGCGGGCGCGAGCGATATTGATGTCGCCATTCCAACCCAGCGCCAGGCAAATGGAACCACTGGCCATGTCATTGATGTAACCCGAAGAGCTGAACAGCGTCACATAAGGTCGAACGCCTTTGAGTAAGGCCAACGCCTCTTTGTAGTCGTCGGCGTTTTTGCTGTAGGGGTCTTTGCCCAAGTAATGCAAGGCTGCGGGCAGGACTTCGGTGGCGCTATCGAGCGTGCTCACGCCACAGCTCTTGAGTTTGCTTGCGTATTTAGGGTTGAAGAATAACTCCCAGACATTGGCTGGCATCGGCTCGTTACCCAGGGCCGCCTTCACCTTGGCGGTGTTGATGCCTATCGTGGTGTAACCCCAGAGCCAGTTGACCAGGTACTGGTTGCCAGGGTCAATATTGGCGATTTGGGCCTGGATGTCCGGATCCAGGTTTTTCAGGTTGGGGAGTTGGGCTTTATCCAACTTGGCCAAGAGACCGCCATCCATTTGCAAGCGGGCAAAGGTGGAGGACGGAACCACAATGTCATAGCCGGTTTTGCCGGCGACCAGCTTGGCATGCAAAATTTCGTTGTTGTCATAGGTGTCGTAACGCACCTTGATGCCGGTCTCTTTTTCAAAGTTAGAGATGGTGTCCTCGGCCAGATAGTCGGACCAGTTATAAATATTGAGAACTTTTTCTTCGTCGGCCAGCACAGGATTGGCACCGCCAAGCAGGCCACAGATCAAGGTAGCGCTGAGCACCCATTTGCGTCCCAATGTGAATTTACGAGCAGTAAGCACAACCATCTCCTTAAAAACAATCAAAAAGACATACACGCCAATCGCAAGCCCCGCCAATGGTTGGGATGGTAATCCCGTTTTGGCCTGAAGAAGCACCCAAGCCTGCCCGAGACCTATAAAACTCAGCGTTCGCCACGAAAGCTAGGGGGTTGCGCCAGACTCGGAAACCGCCAGTTGCGCCTCGCGCGCGTGTCGCCGAGCTTGCCTAGCCACCCGAACACTGTAAACAATTACGAAGCTAGTAATCACAACAATGAGTAATGTTGCAGCCGCGTAGATGGTTGGATTGATCCCCCTCCGGGCGTAGCCAAAGATGACCTGCGGCAGGGTATTTACCCCGGGACCGGACAAAAACTCAGAAATCACCACATCATCAAAGGAGAGCGTAAAAGACAACAAAAACGCAGCCATGATCGCCTGCGCAATATTGGGTAACGTAACCAATAGGAATACCTGAAACGGCCGAGCCCCCAAATCCATGGCGGCCTCTTCAATCGAGCGGTCCACCTCCAACAGGCGCGACTGCACCACCACCATGGCGTAGGCCATGCCCAAAAGCGTATGCCCCAAAATGATGGTGAACAAGCCCCGCTCGGGCCAGCCAAACACGTTTTGAATGCCGACCATAAGCAGCAGCAGGGATAGGCCAATAACCACTTCGGGCATCACCAGCGGTGCATTCACCATGCCGGAAAACACCGTTCGCCCGGCAAAGCGCTGATAGCGCACCAACACAAAGGCAGCAAAAGTACCCAGTACCGCTGACAAAATGCCCGTAGCCAGCGCGATTTGCAAGGACAGCCAGAAGCCTTCAACGATTTTGTTGTCCCGCCCCAAGGCCTCGTACCAGCGCAGGGAAAAGCCGGTAAACACCGTATCCTGGCGGCTACTGTTAAAGGAAAAAACCACCATAAACAACAGTGGCAAATATAGGAACAGAAAAATCAAAACCATCCAGGCCCGGCCGAAATAATCTTGCGCAAGGCGGTACATAGTCGGTCCTAAACCTTCTCGGGTGCGGCCTGCGCCGCCGAGCGGTAATAAAGGGCCAGCGGCACCACGATGAGCGCAATCATGCTCACCGCCAGGGCGCTGGCACGCGGCCAGTTGTTACTGGTAAACATTTCGTCCCAGACCACACGCCCTACCATGATGTTTTCTGGCCCGCCTAGCAGGGAGGGAATCACAAATTCACCTACCGCCGGGATAAACACCAACATAAAACCGGCGATGATGCCGGCGCGTGACAAGGGGACGGTCACCAGCCAAAAAGCCTTGAAGGGCGAAGCGCCCAGGTCGTACGCTGCTTCCAGCAGTCGAAGGTCTAGCTTGACCAGGGTGGCATACAAGGGCAGCACCATAAAAGGCAAATAAACATAAGTCATGCCCACCAACATGGACACATCGGTATAGAGCATTTGCACCGGTTCGTCTACCAGCCCTAGCGCCATAAACAAGCGGTTGAGCACACCTTGGTCGGCCAATATGCCCTTCCAGGCATACACACGCAACAAAAACGAAGTCCAAAAAGGCAGCATCACCATCATCAGCAGCGCCGGGCGCAGCGCGGGCGATGAGCGGGCAATCGCATAGGCAAAAGGGTAGCCCAAAATCAAGCAAAAAATGGCGGTGCAAAAGGCGTACGCCAAAGAGCGTAGGTAGGCCTCGACATAAATCGTCTGCACCAGGCCCGTGCCGTCTTCATTTGCAAAAATGCTGCTGTAGTTTTCGTACTTCAGCCGCAGCACGCCGGCCTGCGAATCCCACAGCGGCTTGAAGGGATGGATGTCGTTGCCCATATCCACGAAGCTGATATAGAGCAAGACCAGAAACGGGAGCATGAAGAAAAACAGCAGCCAGGCCATGGGCACGCCAATGACAAAACGCCGGCCCGGTGTGGGCAGGCGTTTGAATAAGCCAGTGAAAAATTGCATGGCGGGGCAGCTAGGCGGCAGGCAACAAAAAAGGACTGTTCACGCCATGCATAGAACAGTCCTTGTGCCTAAGGCGCGCGCAGTTACTTGCCTTTTTTGAAGCTTGTAAATGCGTTGGCCATACCCTCGCGGCCCTCGTTGGTGAACTTGCCAGGTTTGACCATTTTGGCAGCCACCGCAGGCTCGATAAAGATGGTTTTGTTAGCGGCCACTTCGGGCTTCATTTTTTCCATAGCCGCTTTATTGCCGGTGGGGTAGCTCATTTCATTGGACACCTGGGCACCGCTTTCGGCTCGCATGTAGAAGTCGATGAAAGCGTGCGCGTTGCCGGGATGCTTGGCATCTTTGGTGATCGCCATGGCGTCAAAGAAGATCAAGCCGCCGGTGCTGGGAAGCAGCGCTTCGATCACGTCTTTGGAACCGTTTTCCTTGGCGCGACCGGCTGCGATATTGACATCACCGGACCAACCCACCACCGCACAGGCTTTGCCACCGGCGATGTCATCAATCATGGTGGAACTGAAGATGCGAATGTCTTTACGCACTTTGGCCAGCATGTCCACTGCGGCTTTGTGGTCCGCCGGGTCATTGGAGTAGGCATCCTTGCCTATGTAATGCAGCGCTGGCGGAATGATCTCGGTGGGCGAGTCCAGGTAGGCAATACCGCAGGACTTGAGCTTGGAGGTGTACTCAGGCTTGAAGACCAGATCCCAGGCGTTTTCGGGCATGGGCATTTTGCCCAGCGCCTTCTCTACTTTGGTGCGATTGATACCCACGGTGGTAAAGCCCCAGGCCCAGGGAACCAAATGCTTGTTGCCGGGGTCGGCGTTGGCCAGGGCAGCCATGATGTCGCTATCCAGATTGCCGTAGTTTTTCAGCTGGGTGCGGTCCAGCGGCTGGAAGAAACCGGCTTCCACCTGGGCGGGGCTGAAAGCGGTGCCGGGCACCACGATGTCGTAGCCAGTATTGCCGGCGACCAACTTGGCATTGAGCGCTTCGTTGGTTTCGAAGGTGTCGTAGTTGACCTTGATGCCGGTTTCTTTTTCGAATGCGGCGATCATGCCTTCAGGCACGTAATCCGGCCAGTTATAAATATTGAGGACTTTTTCCTCCGCCGGTGCACTGGCTGCAGGTGCCGGTGCTGCGGCGGCAGGGGCTTCTTCTTTTTTGCCGCAAGCGGCCAAGGCCAGCGCCATAACGGTCAGGCTGAAAATGTATTTGGACATCTGGAAAATCTCCACTAAAAGGCGGTTTAAGGAAAGTAAGTGAAGCCGACTCAGGCAGGGTGCAAGTCGGTTAGAGGGAAATTATAGGTTTGACTAGAGCCAACCCGATCGCCCGGCATCGGCAAGGGTTTTATCCAAGGCCAGGCGGATTAAGCCCATCATTTCGTCGATCTGCGCATGGGTGATGGTCAGGGGCGGCGCAATGATCATGCGGTCGCCCACGGCGCGCATGATCAAGCCATTCGCAAAACAATGCCCGCGGCACACCATGCCCACCGACAGTTCGGCGGGAAAAACAGCACGAGAGGCCTTGTCCTTGACCAACACGAGGCCAGCCATCAGGCCGCAGGTTTCGGCCTCGCCAACCAAAGGGTGATCCAGCAGCGTGGCGAACTGCGCGGCCAAATAGGGGCCCACATCGTCGCGCACCCGGCCCACCAAGTTTTCCGCTTCCATGATGTCCAGATTGGCCAATGCCACTGCACAGGCCACCGGATGGCCGCTGTAGGTGTAGCCATGATTGAACTCGCCGCCCTGCTCTATTAAGACCTTGGCCACGCGGTTGCCCACCATGACGCCGCCTAGTGGGATGTAGCCGCTGGTCACCGCCTTGGCAAAGGTGATCAGGTCGGGCCGGTAGCCGAATTTTTCGTATGCAAACCAGTGACCCAGCCGACCAAATGCGCAAATTACCTCGTCGCTGATGAGCAAAATGCCGTACTTGTCGACGATACGCTGAATCTCGGGCCAGTAACTGGCCGGTGGGATGATGACACCGCCAGCGCCCTGCACGGGCTCGGCGATAAAGGCCGCTACTTTGTGCGCTCCCAAAGCCAGGATGCGCTCTTCCAGCCAACCCGCTGCACGGATACCGAAATCATGCGCCGACTCGCCAGGCTGCGCATTCTCGAAAAAATAGGGCTGACCAATATGACTGATATTGGGGATAGGTAAATCCCCTTGGGCATGCATGCCACTCATGCCGCCCAATGACGCGCCAGCCATGGTGCTGCCGTGGTATGCGTTGTCGCGGCTGATGATGATTTTGCGCTCGGGTTGGCCCAGCAAGTCCCAGTAGCGGCGCACCATGCGCACATTGGAGTCGTTGCTCTCGCTGCCGCTGGAGGAATAAAAAACATGTTCAAAGCTGCGGCCACCCACGGTGGGCGCCAGTGAGGCAAGGCGCGCCGCCAGCGTGGCCGCGGGCACATTGGTAGTTTGGAAAAAACTGTTGTAGTAGGGCAGCTTGAGCATTTGGGCATGCGCTGCATCGGCCAATTCCTTGCGGCCATAGCCCACGTTCACGCACCACAGTCCGCTCATGGCGTCCAGGACGCGATTGCCTTCGGAGTCCCAGACATAAATATCTTTGGCCTCGGTCATCACGCGGGCGCCGCGCGCATTGAGTTCTTTGAAATCGGTAAAAGGATGTAAAAAATGCGCACTGTCGAGCGCTTGGATGTGGCCGGTATCAACAAGGGAATTCATGACAGGTTCCGTAAACAAGACAAGGTTAAATCAATTTGAAAATAGAGTAGCGCCGTGCGCGAAGGAAGCGCACTACACGTGCAAAAGCAAATGCTCGCGCTCCCAGGGAGAAATCACTTTCATGAACTCTTCGAATTCAAGCTCTTTTATTTCTGAGTAGACGGTGATGAACTCTTTGCCCAGCACCTCGTGCAAGTCCGACTCACGGCGCAACCAGTCCAGCGCCTCGCCCAGGCTGCGTGGCAGTGCGTAAGGCGACAAATAGGCGTCGCCCTTCATCTCTGGCTTGGGTTGAATCTTATTTTTTATGCCCAGATAGCCGCAGGCCAGGGTCATAGCCATGGCCACGTAGGGGTTGGCATCCGAACCGATCACCCGGTTTTCTACCCGGCGGGCCGACGGCTCAGAGATGGGCGAACGTATTCCCACCGAGCGGTTGTCATAGCCCCATTCGATATTGATAGGCGCTGCCGAATGGCGTGTCAACCGCCGGTAGCTATTGACATAAGGCGCCACCAGGGCCATCGCTGCTGGGATGTAGCGCTGCAGGCCTCCGATGTAATGCATGAACATTTCTGAGGCGCTGCCATCGTCTTTGCTAAACACATTTTTACCGGTTTGCACATCAACCAGACTTTGGTGCACATGCATGGCGCTGCCAGGCTCACCCGCAATAGGTTTAGCCATGAAGGTGGCATACATATCGTGGCGCAAAGCCGCTTCGCGCACGGTGCGCTTAAAGAAAAATACCTCGTCGGCCAGGCCCAGCGGCTGGTTGTGAAAAAAGTTGATCTCCATCTGGCCTGCACCCACTTCGTGAATCAAGGTATCCACGTTGAGCTCCATCTTTTCGCAGTAGTCGTAAATCTCTTCAAACAGGGGGTCGAATTCATTGACAGCATCGATGCTATAGGCTTGGCGCGATGTCTCGGCGCGGCCGCTGCGGCCAATCGGCGCTTTGAGCAAAGTGTTAGGGTCCGTGTTGCGGGCTGTGAGATAAAACTCCAACTCGGGCGCGACGATCGGCTGGAGGCCCTCGGCTGCGAACAAATCACAGACTCTGCGCAACACGCTGCGCGGCGCAAAGGGCACCAGCTTGCCCTGGTGATCAAAGCAATCGTGAATCACCTGGGCCGTCGGGTCGGTCGCCCAGGGCACGATACGCACGGTGGATGGATCAGGTCGCAGCTGCATATCCCGGTCCGTCGGCTCGATCACATCGTAATAGGGCCCGTTTTCTGGAAACTGGCCGGTCACGCCCATGGCGACAATCGCCTGGGGCAGGCGCATGCCTCGGTCTTCGGTGAACTTGGCACGGGGCAGAATTTTTCCGCGCGCGACGCCAGTTAGATCGGGCACTAAACACTCAACCTCCGTAACACGGCGCTCGTTCAGCCATTGTTCCAAGTCGTTGAAAGTCATATTTTTAAGTTCAGACATGGTTATTTTTCCTCCTATTGAGGCCTTTCACCGATGGCGGCTAGGCATCTTGTAGAGCCGCCATTTTGCACCCGAAAGCAGGATTAAAAGTAATCACGCAACCGGTGATAGAGCATTCCCAAGACCAAACTAGGGGTTCGTAACCAGACGCCACCCGGGAAGTCCCGATGCTGCAAGCGAGAAAACACATCAAAGCGTGAGGCCTCACCCGCGATCGCCTCGGCGACCAGTTGGCCCGCCAACCCGGTCAGCGCGACGCCGTGCCCACTAAAGCCTTGCAGGTAATACACGTTTTGGCCCAAGCGTCCGAAATCGGGCGCCCGGTTCATACTGATATCAACAAAGCCACCCCAGACAAAATCCACTGACACGCCTTTTAATTCGGGGAAAACCGCGGCCATCCGCGCAGCCATTAACTTCCCTAGGCGCGCCGGCGTACGCGCTGAATAGCTTACGCGCCCGCCAAACAGCATGCGTGCATCCTGGCTAAACCGAAAATAATCAAGCACTACATTGTTGTCGCAGGCGGCGGCGCCACTGGGAATTAAACGCTGCACCAGCGCCGGGTCTAGGGGTGCCGTGCCCACGATATAAGTGCCGACGGGCATGATGCGCGCGCCAAGACTCGGCGCTAAGCGCGGCGCAAGTGCCGGCAGGGTGCAGTTACCCGCAAGCAAGGCATAGCGCGCGCGTACCTGTCCGCGTTCAGTGCGCAACGTAACCCCGGTATCTTGTGTCATGGACAGGGCCATCGTTTTTTCATAAATCTGCACACCCAGGCCTAGTGCAGCTTGCGCCAGACCCAGTCCAAATTTCAGTGGGTGCAGATGGCCGGAACGCGTTTCGTAGGCGCTGGCCACATAGCGTGGGCTATCAATAAAACTGCGCACTGCCGGACCATGGGCCCGCGCAGTGGACAGCCCGTAGCGCTTCTCCATGACGTCCATTTCGGCGTCTAACGCTCGCGCCTTTCGCGCCGAATCGGCGACATACAAATAGCCATTTTTGCGTTCACAGGCGATGCCAAACTGGGCAATACGCCGGTCGATCAGATCAATCGCTTTCAAGGACATGTCCCAGGCTTGGCGCGCATGGGCCATGCCCAACTGCTGCTCGAAAACCTCCTGTCCGCTGGCAAAGCCGACGATCACCTGCCCCCCATTGCGCCCCGACGCACCGCTGCAGACACGGTCGGCCTCCAGCACCACGACCTTAAAGTCCCGCTGCGCCAGGTCAATGGCCGCAGACAATCCGGCAAAGCCAGCACCCACTATCACCACATCGGTGTCCACTGCGCCATCTAGTGAGGGCTGCTGCGCCGGCCGCGTCACGCTGGCTTCGTAATAACTCTGACGCTTGAGCAGATCGTCTGATTGAAGTAAAGAAATCATATCGCTCAGAACCTTGCTAAATACAAAGGCATGGGACGGTCATAAAGCCGGTGTGAGCTTTGCGATTTGTCCACATAAATAGGTCCAAACCATGGTAGCGGCGGCATGACTGGTCAGCTCGGCATGGTCATACGCGGGCGCCACTTCCACGCAGTCCATGGCCACACAGTTCAAGGGCGCCAAAGCCTCCAGCCAGGTCATCAACTGACTGGTGCTCATGCCGCCGGGCTCCGGGGTTCCAGTTCCTGGCGCAAAAGCGGGATCCAGGCAATCAATGTCCAAGGTGAGGTAGACCGGCATCGCTCCGATTCGCTCACGTACCTGGGCAATGAAATCTTGTAGCCCCGCGCCGTCCAAACCGCGCATGGAGCGGGCATTAAAAATCAATCCGCCTTGGTCTGCGACATACATTCGCGCGGCCCGTTCACCGCTGGAACGCAGACCAATCTGCACCGTGTGCGTAGCACTCACCAGGCCCTCTTGAATGGCCTCATAGGTCCAGGTGCCGTGGCCCGAAGGCTCGCCAAAATGGTCGGTCCAGGTGTCGCAATGGGCATCAAAATGCACCAGCGCCAATGGACCAAAGCGTGCTTTGGCGGCGCGCAGTAAAGGCAAGGTGACCGAATGGTCACCGCCCAGAAAAACACAATGATGCTGCGCCATCAGCCCGCCCGCCTGTGCTTGAATGCGGCGGCGCACTTCATCCAAGGCACTGGCATTGGGCAGCGCCATATCGCCAGCATCGCCCAAGTAGCCCAGCGGTGAAACCTCAAAATAGGGGTGAATACCGTCGCACAGCATCAAGCTGGCGCGGCGGATTTCCTGGGGGCCGAAACGCGCGCCCGGACGGTTGGTTACTGCGCCGTCAAAAGGGATGCCGACAACTGCAAAAGGCTGCTCTGTCAGTTCATCGCTGGCCAAAAATCGATTACTGTTACTAGCGTAGGCAAACGTACCGGTACTCATCGTGTAACCTCCAAGGCGGCCATGGTAACCCTTTCACGCATACTCAGGAATCGCCTGTGGCCTATTTGAATACCCTGATTTACATCCCCGCGAACCTGCTTTTGTGAGCACCCGATTCCAAAAACCTTTGGCCTATGCCAGCCTGGCACTGAGCATGACCCTGGTGGGTGTGTATGTGGCCCTGTGCAAACCACTGGTAGCCGTCATTCCGGTTTTTCTATTGGCATGGATGCGCTTTGGCATTGCTGCAGTGGCCATGGCATCCTGGATCAAAAAGCCCGCCGATGAAGCGCCGATCGACCGGCGCACAAGAGTATTTTTGTTTTTGGAATCTTTCTTGGGGAATTTTCTTTTTTCCATTTGTATGCTTTACGGTATCAGCATGACCAGCACCGTCTCGGCAGGTGTTATTTTGTCGGCCATCCCGGCCACATCGGCCTTGATGGGGTGGTATTTTCTGAAAGAAAAAATGAATGGGCGCATGTGGCTATCGGTAGCGTTGGCCGCCACGGGTCTGGCGCTATTGACGCTGGCTAAAGCCCCGCCCCATAGCCCGGACGCTGCGTCGACCGAGGCCCCAGTGAACATGCTCTTGGGCAATCTGCTGGTGTTTGGCGCGGTGCTATGTGAATCAGCGTTTGTGGTGATCGGCAAACGCCTTTCCGCCACCATCAGCCCCAAGCGCATTGCGGCCATCATCAATCTAAACGGCTTTGCCCTGTCCACTCCGATGGGCCTGTACGTCGCCTGGCAATTTGATTTTGGAGCGGTCAACATTACGGCCTGGGGCCTGCTGGTGTTTTATGCGTTGGCCGCCAGCGTCTGGATGGTATGGCTTTGGATGACCGGGCTCAAAACCATACCCGCCTCGCAGGCCGGCGTGTTTGCGGTGATGCTACCGCTGACCACCGCCCTCATTGGTATTGTCGGCTTTGGCGAAAGCTTCAGCGCACTGCAAGCGCTAGCCTTTGGATTGGCCTTGCTCAGCCTAGTCTTGGCGACACTGCCATCAGGCCCAAACCTTGGCCTGCCAAATCAAACCAAAAACACAACGGCTTGAGCATTCAAAACATTGGGCGGTACGCATCGGACCATGAAATGCGCGGCGACCAAAATGGCGAGACACCGGAGGTAAAACGCCAAAATCGCTACGCAACTGGCGTGAAAAACAGTCGCAAATACCCGTCTTGGGGCTGGTTTTTGGCATGAGTTGAGCAATTTAAGGGCTTGATAAAGGCTTTAGAGGGCTAAAAAAACACAAGAAATTAAGACACCAAGAGGAAAAATTCGGTTTTCCCCTTTGAAAGCGCTAATTTCTCCAGTAGCATCCGCCTGCCCAACATAAAGTTTATGGTTGGCAATCAACTAACCCCTTGAAGGACCACCTCACAATGGCAACTGCAAAGAAAGCGCCCGCTAAAAAAGCGGCTCCCGCAAAAAAAGCAATCACTAAATCCGCTC
>CAMDHL010000021.1 GCA_945898105.1 Comamonas sp. lk
TGACCCAATCACGGCACACAGCAGCGCGCAGGTGCCCAGGCACTCGGCCAAATAGTGGGCGTGACGCTTCATGGCTGTGCCAGGCGCCGCGCCTCGTTTTGAATCGACAGCTTGCCCAGGCTGGTCAAAGGCAGATTGGTAAACAGCTCGAGGCGGCGGCGGATCTGGTGCAGGGTCTGGGTGAATGCGGCGCGCTTTTCATCGTCGCTGCCCTCCCCTGCGGACGGGTCGGCGTAACCCCAATGCGCGGTCGCCGGTTGGCCGGGCCAATAGGGGCAAACTTCGCCGGCGGCGTTGTCGCACACGGTAATCACCAGGTCCATATGCGGCGCATCAGGGGCGGCAAATTCATCCCAGCTTTTGCTGTGCAAGCCCTCTGTGGAAACACCGGCTTTTCGCAGGGTCTCTAAGGCTAGCGGATGGGGCTGTTGTTGCGCACGCGGACTGCTGCCGGCCGAGTAGGCCACGAAGCGGCCCTTCCCCATGTGATTGAGCATGGCCTCGGCCAGGATGCTGCGCGCCGAGTTGTGGGTGCATAAAAAAAGAACATTCAGGGCTTGGGGATCAGACATAGGAAAGAACCTTTAGGGGGTGGAACAAAACGCGCTTGCGCCAGTGGAATCAACTTCACAGGCCTTGCCCTGGCAGCAGTTTTCGCTCAGGTAGGACAACACTTGTTGCATGCGGTCAAAGCGGGCCCGGTAGATCAGATTGCGCCCGGCGCGCTCCTGCGACACCAGGTCCGCATGCATCAACTCTTTGAGGTGAAAGGACAATGTATTGCCCGCCACTTCCAGTTGCGCTGATAGTTCGCCTGGCGTTAATCCAACGGGACCGGCTTGCACCAGCGCGCGAAAAATATCCAGACGCGAGGCTTGCGCTAAAGCCGCCAGTGCACGGACTACATCATTTGATTCCATAATTCAATGATAGTTGAAATATATGACTTTACCGTGACAGCTTTGGGCGCGAACGCCGCTCCGCACTTGGCCCAGGCGGTGACAAGCGGCCCCAGTGCGGCTATATTGCAAGCGGCTGCACGCACCGCCCTACTTTTTGCTCGGAACCTTATGTCCTACGTCCATATCCTCCTTGACCAGCAAACACCAATTGCGACCCTGACACTCAACCGCCCCGACAAGCGCAATGCCTTGTCAGCCGAAATGATGCGTGAGATCACGCATGCGCTCAGGGCGGTGGGCGATAGTGATACGCGCGGCATCATCCTGGCAGCCAATGGCCCGGTGTTTTCTGCAGGTCACAGTTTTGCCGACATGGCAGGGCAGGACTTGGACCATTTGCGCGCTTTGTTCGATCTGTGCACCACCATGATGAACACGGTGCAAGCGATACCGCAACCAGTGATCGCTAAAGTGCATGCGCTGGCGACCGCAGCGGGCTGCCAGTTGGTGGCGACTTGCGACCTCGCTCTGGCGGCGGATACGGCGGGTTTTGCGATTCCTGGCGGCAAAGCCAGCTTGTTTTGCCACACGCCCTTGGTGGCCGTGGCGCGCAATGTCGGGCGCAAGCGGGCTATGGAAATGGCCCTTACGGGCGACGCCATCGACGCGGCCACCGCCGCCGACTGGGGCCTGATCAACCGCGCAGTGCCTGAAGCGCAACTGGACGCGGCCACGTTGGATTTAATCAGCCGCGCCAGCCGAGGATGCGCCGTCTCCAAAGCCATGGGTAAGCAAGGCTACTACCAGCAAATCGACCTGCCGCAGCCAGAGGCCTACGCCGTATCTGGCGAACGCATGGCCCAAGGCGCAGCGCGGGAAGCAGCGCAAGAAAGCTTTAGCGCATTTTTAAATAAACGTAAGGCTTAAACCAATACGCTTTCAGCCGACGAATAGGCATAACCCAGCGTTTGGGCAACGGCCTCATAAGTCACCTTACCCAGCGCCACGTTCAGGCCTTGGCGCAGGTGGGCATCGTCGCGCAGCGCCTGCTTCCAACCCTTGTTGGCAATCGCCAGCGCATGGCCTATGGTGGCGTTATTGAGGGCAAACGTAGAAGTGCGTGCTACGGCGCCAGGCATGTTGGCCACGCAGTAATGCACGATGCCGTCCACCACATAAGTAGGTTCGGCATGCGTGGTGGCGTGCGAGGTTTCAAAACAGCCGCCCTGGTCGATCGCCACATCGACCACCACCGCGCCTTTTTTCATAGCCGCGACCATGGCGTGCGTCACCAGCTTGGGCGCCGATGCGCCGGGAATGAGCACACCGCCAATGACTAGCTCGGCATCCAGCACCGCGTCTTCCAAGCTTTGCACGCTGCTATACAGCGTTTGGATACGGTTGCCAAACACCAGGTCAAGCTGGCGCAGTCGATCAACATTGCGGTCAATCACAGTGACGCGGGCACCCATACCAACAGCCATTTGCAGCGCATGCGTACCCACCACACCAGCGCCCAGAATCACCACATGCGCTGCGGGCACGCCGGGCACGCCGCCCAGCAGGACACCCATACCGCCTTTGGACTTTTCCAGATGCGCCGCACCGGCTTGCACCGCCATGCGACCAGCCACTTCGCTCATGGGCGCCAGCAATGGCAGGCCACCGTTAGCGCCCGTAATGGTCTCGTAGGCAATACACACGGCACCTGATTTCACAAGGGCCGCTGTTTGCTCCGGGTCCGGGGCCAGATGGAGGTAGGTGTACAAAATTTGACCGGGTCGCAGCATGGCGCATTCCTGCGCTTGTGGCTCTTTGACCTTCACGATCATGTCGGTCTGCGCGAACACACTGGCGGCATCGGGCACGATCTGCGCACCGGCAGCCTGATACTGCGCATCGGTCAGTCCAATGGCCGCCCCCGCGCCGCTCTGCACCAACACACTGTGCCCGTTGGCACACAAATCGCGCACGCTGGAGGGCGTCAGGCCGACGCGGTATTCATGGTTTTTGATCTCTTGGGGTAGTCCGATAAGCATGTGTTGTCTCCGCTAAATTGAGGTGGAGACAAGTGTGCGGTAGCGGCACTTTAATTAACAGTTTTATGAAAATTAGACTACATTCATTAGTATTACTAATAATTTATAACCATGCAAATTTTTGACCCGCACGCGCTTGAATGCCTGGCCGCCATCGTGGAGGAAGGCAGTTTTGAGCGCGCGGCGCAACGCTTGTCCATCACGCAGTCAGCGGTGTCGCAGCGCCTGCGCACCTTGGAAACGCAGGCGGGCGCGGTGCTCATCGTGCGCACGCGGCCACTCAAGGCCACGCCTGCGGGGCGCTATTTACTGAAACACGCACTGCAACTGCGCTTGCTGCGCGCAGATTTGGGGCGAGACCTGCAAGCCCTGGCGCCACGCGAAGCGCAAAGCACGCAAGGGCAGGAGCGCATCGCCATTGCTATCAATGCCGACAGCATTGCTACTTGGGTTTTGCCGGCCTTGCAAACGTTGGGGCAAGACGGCATGGCGCTGGAAATCATCACCGATGACCAGGACTTCACCCACGAATGGCTGCGCGAAGGCCAGGTGCAAGGCTGCGTGACGGCGCTATCCAAAGCGCTGCGCGGCTGTCAGGTCGTACAACTGGGAGTGATGGACTATGTGGCAGTCGCCAGCCCCGCTTATGCCGAAGCGCATTGCCCTAAAGGGTTAAATGCCCATGCTTTGGCGGACATGCGCTTTCTGGCCTTCAACCGTAAGGACGACTTGCAAACCCGTTTTATACGCAAAGCCTGTGGCCTGAAAAACCCTGGTTTGCAGCAAAATTTTTTACCCAGCGCGCATGGCCGCGTACGCGCCGCGGTGGACGGGTGGGGTGCGACCGTGGTGCCGCTGTTGCAGGTGAAAGACTTGCTTAAAACCGGGGTTTTGCGCGATCTAGCCCCAAAGGTGCGATTGCCGGTCGCCTTGTACTGGCACTGCTGGAAACTAGAGTCTGCGCTGCTGCATTCCTTGACAACAGCAGTGCGCAGTGGAGCGGCCAAAGTGCTGAAGGCTCAGGCCGCCTGAGTCACCCAGTCCAGTAGTTTGAGCCGCTGCACTTTGCCCGAGGGGCCACGCGGCAGGTCCCGCACAAAGTGAAATACCTTGGGGGTTTTGTAGCGCCCCAGGTGTTCTGTGCAAAACGCACGCAATACGGCTTCATCGGCAGCGTAGCCCTCGCGCAGCACGATGCAAACCATGATCTCCTGGCCGTAATGTGCATCAGGCATTCCCGTGGCGGCGGCGTCCAGCACGCTGGGGTGGCGCAGTAGCACTTCGTCGATTTCGCGTGGCGCGATGTTCTCGCCGCCTTTGATAATCAACTCTTTAATGCGCCCGGTGACAAAGAAAAATCCATCGGCGTCGCGGTGCCCTAAGTCGCCGGTGCGCAGCCAGCCGTCCGGCGTAAAACTGGCGCGGGTGGCATCGGGGTTTTTGTAATAGCCCTGCATCACCTGCGGGCCGCGGATGGCAATTTCGCCGGTGCTGCCGTCTGGCACTTGGCGCAGATCGACATCGATCACGCAAGCATCGCAGCCCGAGGCTTTACCCACGGAGCCAAGCTTGCGCAGCTCGGACGCATAGGGATTAGAAAACGAGGGCGCAACCGTTTCTGTCAATCCCATGGTCTCGATCACACCAATGCCGAAGCGCTGCTCAAAGGCTTGCAAATGCGCCGGCGGCAAGGCCGCAGAAGCGCTCCGACAAAAGCGAATGTTGCGTACGGTTTCACCTTCGGGCGCTGCGCCTTCGAGCAAATAAGAAATCATGGTTGGCACCACGTTGATCCAGGTGCATTGCGCCTGCACAGCCTGCTGCCAGAAACGCGCCGCCGAAAACTTGGGCGGCATGGCCAGGCTACCGCCGTGGGCCAGGGGCGCGAGCATGGTGACCGCAAATGCATTGATATGGTAGAGCGGCAACACAGCAAGCACACGGTCGCGCGCGCCCAATCGGTGTTCGGCGCTGATGGACATGGCATTGGCCGCCAGATTGGACTGTGTCAGCACCACGCCTTTAGGCACGCCGGTAGTCCCCGAGGTGTACATCAGCAAAGCCATGGCCTCAGGCGCAGGTGCGGACGTAGGCGTTGATGGCAAAGCGCCGAGCAAGCTATCGTCTGCATCCATATCCGGGCTGCACACCAACAAGGCCACGGGCCGGCTCAAAGTGGTCAACACCGCTTGAACGCGTTCGGCCCATTCTGGGCTGGCAATCACCAACTTGCAATCGCTGTGGTCCAGCACATAGCACATTTGCTCATGGCTTGAAAGTAGATTCACCGGATTGACGCACCAGCCACCGTGCATGGCGCCCATCAATAAGCGCAAAGTATTCAAACCATTGGGCATGACCAGTGACACCGTGTCGCCCGGCTGCAAACCTTGCCCTATTAGAAGCGTGGCTACCTGAGCGCAATACTGCGCCATTGTCGCAAAGTGGATGCCTCTCTGGGCTTGCTCACCACCGTCGCCAATGTCAAGCGCCAGTGCATACACCGCATCGGGCCTGGCAATGGTTTGCACATCAAGCAACCCGCGCACGGTGCGCGGCAACACCAGCTCGCTCATGCGCGCCCGTATTTGGCGAAGTAGTCCGCCAGCAGTTGGTCCTCGGATGGCACATGCTCGGCGATGGGGCGCGAGATGCGAGTGATGTTCAGATAGTGCCGGTAGTTCATGTTCTCAGAAAAATTATTTTTCCCCCAGGTGCCGCAGCCCATGGACAAACTAAAGGGCAAGCCGTTGTCAAAGCTGCCACCAGTAGCGATGCAATGCGCTTGGTCGACGATGACACGAGAGACCGGCAAACGCAGACCCAGGGCCCGCGCGCGCTCGGGTCGCGCACTGTGCAAGCCTACGGAATGGCCAGCGCCTTGAAATGCGTAAATACGTTCCACCGTGGCCATGGCCGATTCAAAATCCGCCGCGCGGTACACGGTCAACACCGGGCAGAGTTTTTCGCCGGAAAACGGGTAGTCCTCGCCGGAACCACTTTCCTCCACCAGCAGCACGCGTGGCTGCATAGCGGCCACTTCAAGCAAGCCGGCGCGCTGCGCCACCACAGTCGCGCTTTGGCCAATGACGGCGCTTGAGAGTTTTCCGTCGGGCCACATCAAGGCCTGCAAGCTGGCTTTTTGTGCGGCATCCAGCAGCACCGCGCCACCGGCTTGTAATGCCTTAAGCAAAGCGGGCGCAGCTGCGTCGAGTACGACCAAGCTGTTTTCCGATGAGCAGCTGGTGGCGTTATCAAAGGTCTTAGAGCGCAGGATGCGCTCGGCAGCCAGCGCCATGTCTGCGCTCTCATCGACGATACCGGCCACATTGCCTGCGCCCACCCCGAATGCCGGCGTGCCGCTGGCATAGGCGGCGCGCACATTGGCTTGGGAGCCGGTGGCGACCACCAGATCGCAAGCGGCCATCAGTGCATACGTGGCGGCTTTGCTGATCGGCGCAGGCAGCACTTGCACCAAGTCACGCGGTGCGCCTATGCGGTCCAGGGCCGCGTGGATGTACTCCAGCAAACGCGCACTGGTGGCCCAGCCTTTTGGCGAGGGCGCGACGATCACGGCGTTGCGCCCTTTCAGCGCGTTGATGATTTTGTTTGCTGGAGTGGCCGCCGGGTTGGTCGATGGCGTGATGGCGCAGACCACGCCTACCGGACGCGCAATTTCGGTAATGCCGGTGGCAGGGTTGTCGGCAATCACGCCAACCGATTTAGCGCCTTGCAAGTCGCGCAGCAAGCCCAGCGTTTTGCGGTAGTTTTTACGCAGTTTGTCAGGTACATTGCCGATGCCAGTGTCTTGCACCGCAAGCTCGGCCAGCGTCTGGTTGCGACCGGGCTCCAAAATCGCCCAGGCCGCTGCAGCTACCAGTTCATCCACCCGCAGTTGGTCATACGTCTCAGCAATACGCTGCGCGGCGCGGGCGCGGTGCAGCAAGCCTTGCACAATGGCCTGCGCCTCTTGCTCGGCGGGGCTCATAGGCACAGACGACGTAGCTACTGCCATATTCAATCGGCCTTAATGTTGGCGTCTTTGGCCAGCTTGACCCACTTGGGCACTTCGGCTGCGATGACCTTGCCCAGGGCTTCGGGCGTGCCGCCAACGGCATCGGCACCTTGCTCGATCAACTGCGCGCGAATGGCGGGCTCGGCCAGTACGGTGTTGAGCGCTTTGTTGAGCTTTTCGATGATGGGCCGCGGGGTTTTGGCCGGCACCAGCATGGCGTACCAGGAGTCAACTTCAAAGTCGGCCACACCGGCTTCTTGCATGGTGGGCACATCCGGAAAAGCCGGGCTGCGTTTGGTGGTGGAAACTGCCAGCGCGCGCAACTTGCCCGCTTTAACCTGCGCCGCTGCGGCAGGGATGGACACCCAGAGCAGAGGCACCTGGCCACCCATCACATCGGTCACCGCCGGGCCGCCGCCCCGATAAGGGATATGCGCCATGGGCGCGCCGGTACGCAAGACCATTAACTCGCCTGCCAAATGACCGGGGGAGCCATTACCCACCGAGGCAAAGGAAAACTTATCCGGCGCAGCCTTGGCCTGGGCCACCACATCAGCCACGGTGCGCACCGGCACCGCCATATTGGCCGCCAGCAACTGAGGTAGCGAGGCGACCAGGCCTACCGGCTCAAAGTCCTTGATGGTGTCAAAGGGCAGCTTGGGGAAGATCGCCGGGTTGATGGTGTGCGAGCTCAGGGTAAATAGCACGGTGTAGCCATCGGGCGCGGACTTGGCGACGATGTCGGTGCCCAGCGAACCGCCAGCGCCACCTTTGTTGTCGATCACGATGGGCTGGCCCAACGCTGCCTGCAAGCGCTGCTGAACGATGCGCGCTACCACGTCGGTGCCGCCGCCGGGCGGGTAAGGCACCACGAATTTGATTGGTTTATCCGGGTAAGCGGCCTGCGCCTGTGCGGCCATCGGCGCAGCAAGCATGAAAAGGGTGGCCAAAGCAAGCGCCCAAACAGAACGGGACTGGCGGGAAAGGAGGGAAAGGCGGGGAATCGTGTGCATGATGTGTCTCTTTCTTAAAAGTTCATGGGATCGCTGCCCAGCGCAGATTGTGCACCGGACCCACGGGCCAGACCGGTTTCACTGTACAAAACCCGTCAGATACCATCGCACGGCTCATGGCACGCCGCTTGCGTACAGCGATAGCAAGCCGCACAAAATCGCCCGCGCAGCCTGTGAACGTCGCGGTTTCGACAGTGTGTCCCCTTTTTTGTCAGGAAAACCGCCATGACCGCCCGACTGCTCACCACTACCTTCGCTCTATCAAATGCCCTCGGCCGTTGGACTTGGGCCATAGCACTGGCTTTGGCCCTTTCTTTCACTGGCATGCCTGGCGGCGCATGGGCGGCTAGCACGCCCGCCCTGAACCTCTCGAGCCTCAAAGCCAGCCACAGCTACACGCCCAGTCTGGGAGAAAACCTGGAGCGCATCGTCGCCAAGACCATGCCCAACAGCCCCTTGCGCGCCGACCTTTTGGCACAAGCCTTTGTAGCCCTGAACCCACAGGCCTTCAGCAAAAGCACCCCACTGCGCACCGTAGGTACAGCCAAGCTTCAAGTGCCCAATCACAACCAGCTAATGCACATCGCGCTGGCTAGCAGCAGCGAAACACTGCAGGCATTGGCGCCCAAAGCGGCCCCTACGCCCGCCCCCGAGCGACGGGAAAACTGGGTGCGCTACGCGGGAGGCCCCATCAAAACCCCAGCACAGTCCGACGCCGCAAGTGAAGAGCGGCGCCACTGGGTCCGTTACCTGGGCGGCACCTTGGCCCGCGCCTTTAGCGACAGCCCGGCCCGCACCGAGACCCAGACCTGGGTGCAATACCCAGCGGTAGCCCGTGCTGCACCTTCCCCCGCCGCCCCTCCGGAAGCAAGCATTGACACCAGCAAATGGGTGCGCTACGTGGCCAACCGGCTTTACCCCCAGCAGCAATTCGCACAACTTTTTGACTAAAGCGTAAGGCGACGGCGAGGACATCGCGGGCACCCCAAGGCGCATCAATAGATGTGGTAATCGAAAAATTTACTTAAATCATTATTTATTTAACTATAATTTGCAATTTGATTAATTAGATCAAGTTGCGCTGTGCCACCTCTTTCGCACGTTTTCGCTAGCCGTCAGCGTACCGCCTTCGGCGGTCGTGCGGCAACGCGTAAGGCGCAAGGCGGTTTCACTTTGTTGGAGTTGGCGGTGACGGTCACCATCATCGCCGTGCTGGCCGGCATGGGGATGTCCAGTTGGGCGGGGCTGACCCAAAAAGAAGCCGTCAAGGGCCAAGTCAACGCCCTTTTAGGGGCCATGCGCTTTGCCCGCTCAGAAGCGATCAAAAAAAATGCCCGAGTAGTCATCTGTCCGCGCGATCTGGCAGCAACGCCAATCAGCAGTACCTACCCCTGCAATACGACCACCGGTGCCAAATGGGACAACGGCTGGATCATCTTTGTCGACCAAAGCGCTAACAACCAATACGACGCAAGCGAGACCCTGCTCAAAGAACAAGGCAGCTTGTCGGGAAGCGGCGGCATCACTATGAATAACGGGAGCAGCAACGGCGACCGCATTGTTTTTCGCAATAGTGGCATCTTGTACTTTGGTGCTTCCAACATCAAATTCCTACCCACTTCGCAGGACAGCACACGCGGCTCCATGGTCTGCATCTCCATGCAAGGCCGCGCCCGAGTTGTTGACATCGCGTCCACATGTCCAAGTTAATGCGTCCCGCTCATGTCTCTCGTCAACGCGGCATAGCCTTGATCGAGGTGCTTATAGCCATGCTGGTCACCGCCTTTGGCTTGGCGGCGATCAGTCTTTTACTGGTAGCCACGACGCAGTACGGCAAGATGGCGCAGTTTCAGAATTCGGCGCAACAACTGGCCACTGGCTATGCCGAGCAAATGCGGGCCAACCCGGATGGATTTACCGGCGGTCTATACAACAAAACCAGTAGCTACTCGTCCGGTGCCAGCGCCGTAAGCGTGCCCACCTGCTCCATTACCAGCCAATGCACCGCCGCCGAGCTGGCCGCAATTGATGCCGCCCAATGGCGCAACAAACTGCGCGCCAACCTGCCCGGTGGCGATGCCTATGTGCTGCGTAGCGGCAATGCAGCAGATATTTGGGTGATGTGGCTGGAGCCGGGTACACAGTCTGGCCTGGACTCCTTGTCGATAGGCGGCGCCAACTGCCCTAGCGCGGCGTTGCCAGCGGCTGGCGCCCTGAAGCCGCGTTGCTTTTTTTTGCGGGTGTGGTTATGAGACGCCTGCAGGATCTGCGAACGCGCCAAGGCGGGTTTAGCCTGATCGAATTACTGGTGTCCATGACGCTGGGTCTGGTCATGGTAGGTGCGCTGGTTTCGCTTTTGAGTACCAGCTTGCAAACCAATAGCCAGACCAGCAATAGCGCCCAAATGACCGAAGAAGGGGGTTTGGCACTGGAGTTTCTGGCGCGCTATGTGCGCATGGCAGGCTTTAGCCCGCCATTGGCGAACGCATCTGGCGCCAGTGTGCTGGTGAACGGCGTGCAAACTCAGGCCATTGAAAGTGACTTCGCCGGCGCCGGACTGCGGGGATGCGATGGAGGTTTCACAGATGCCACTGCAGCCTGGGAAAGCCTGAGCTGCCAAGCCGGCAGTAACCCTTCAATTGCTTTGCGTTTTCAAGGAGACCTCGATAACACCGAGCCCAGCAAACCAGACTTGCCCAGCACACCAGCCTTGCCCACTGACTGCCTGGCGCAGAAGATTACCAGCAAAGCCCCCTCTATTTACGACGCCACACGAGAAGTCACCATCGTCGAGGCTCGGTTCACAGTTAACAGCAATGCCGAACTAGTCTGCGGCGGCAATGGCAATAGCTTCACTGCGCAGCCCTTGTTTGGCAACACCGAGGGTTTGCGGATCAGCTATGGCCTTGCCGCTGACGGCCGCTCCACCCAGGTCTTGCGCTATGTCAACGCCGCCACCGCGGACACCTTGCTTCTGGCCGATGGCAGCAGCGCCAGCGTTGACCAGCGCTGGTCTCGGGTCGTGAGCGTCAAGATTTGCCTGGTAGTACGCGCCGGCACACCCGACCAATCTCAGCCAACGCCTTATGTCGACTGTGATGAGCACACGGTGACCCCCTCAGACAAATATTTACGCCGCAGCATCAGCACCGTGGTCACGTTGCGCAACCGCTCGGCATTGATCCAATGAAGCCGATCCAACCCTTCCCTCATCGGGCACCTCAGCAGGGCTTTGTGCTGATTCTGGCGCTCATCATGCTGGTGGTGCTGTCGGGCGCCGCCGCCTGGGCCGCCAAGGCTGCCATCTCGGGTGAGCAAATTGCCAACAACTTACGCACTGTGCTCACGGCGCAGCAAAGTGCCGAAATGGCACTGCGCTATTGCGAAAACCAGATGCTCGCTGGCAACGCGGCGGGCCTGGTGGTCAATATGGATGGCGCACCGGCACCGACCCAATGGCAAACCCGCATCAACTGGGGCACCCTGACCAACCCACCACGGGCCAACACCCTGCCCGCCAGCGTCACCGATTCAGTCAACAGTGCGGGGTTCGCTATGGGCTTGCGCCCCCAGTGCATGGTCGAAGAGTTGCGGCTTGCCCAGTCCGACATGCAAAAAGCCCAGGCCTACCTCATCACCGCGCGCGGCTACAGCCCTGACTACAGCGCAGACGCCAACGGAAAAACCAAAACCGGCACCGAAATCTGGGTGCAATCAACTGTACGTTTTTAAAAGGAGATGCCAATGAACTTCTACCAATTACTGAAAAATCCAACGCGTAACTTGCTGGCTACCGCCGGGCTAGTCGCGACGCTTGGGGTGCAGGCACAGGCGGTTTGGGATATAGCAGACATGCCTTTGCTCGCGGGTGACAGCACAGTGGCACCCAATTTGATCTTTATGTTTGATGACTCTAGCTCGATGACAGGGACTTTTGGGAGCACATTTGCCGATTGCATAGACGCGTACAACCTGTTTGGTAGGTTTCGCCTATCGACCGACGCAAGTAAAGGCTTTCTGTGGAGAAACTGCACTTTGTATGGAAAGAACCAGAAAACGCCATTTGATTTAAGCAGCGCCTATCCTTACTATGCGGACCCAAGCCGCTTGTCAGGGGCCAATCGGGACCTTCGAACCTTGGCGACCTACTCCTATACCTTTAACCCGCTGTACTACAACCCCAATATGCGCTACGTGCCCTGGCCGGGCAAGCTCAATTCGAACCCCTTGGCTGCAATTCCCTTAGCCACGGATCCGACAGCGCCCGCTACCAGCACCTTCAACCTGATCAACAACGCCCCATTGCGCCAGTTCAAGGTCAACGATCCAAACGATCAAAACGATAAAAAGAGTGTCTACAAAGTCTATTACGTTGACGATACCGGCATCACCGTGCCAAAGGGCACTACCGTCCTATTTCCGCCCGAGTTTCCTCAAACCTTTCAATCCAATAACGTCACGCCAAATTTTATAAATAGTAACCTGAATAACAGACCACCGCCTGGGTACAGCCCGGACTCTTACAGCGGCCAATATGGCGGGGGTCTCCACGATGCATTTGAGGGCACATGGAACGCAGATAACACCATCGCCACCATCGGTCCGTTTTTTATCGCCCAGTACGTCCAGTTCACCGGTAATCCCCTATCCGACGCGGACGTGGTGGATATGAGCAAGTATGTGACCGTAAAAATTGACAACCCGGCAACCGCTATACCGTCGGGCAACACCAGCTATCCGCCTGGCGCTCAAAAAAGCGCTAAACGCACCGACTGTATCGCCCTCACCAACCAATGCACCCTTGCGGAGGAGCAAACCAACTTCGCCAACTGGTTCACCTACTACAAAACCAAACGGGGTATGGCTATCGGCACGGTAGCACAAGCCTTTGCCAACCTCCCCGGTAATTTTCGGGTGGGCTGGGGGCGGCTGGGCTCAGACAACAAAACCATCGACGGAACGGCTTCTACTAAATACATCGTCCAAGGCGTGCGTCGCTGGGATCAATCGGTCCTGCTAAACGGGCAAACCAAGAAGACCTCGGAACATTTCATGAACTGGATTGCGACCATGGACACTGGAGATAACACAAAGTTACGCGAGGAATTGGAAGTCGTAGGCACCTACTTCAAGCGAACCGACTACGCCGGCCCCTGGGGCAACAGCCCCGGAAACTCCGCGGACACAACAGCACAGCTCGGCTGCCGACGCAATTACCACGTAGCGGTGACCGATGGTGGATGGACCAATTCGACGCTGACAACCCGCGGTAATGTGGACGGCAACAACCAGGGCAGCAATTACATTGCCGCACCGCCATACTCTGACGCTTGGCCCGACACGCTTGCCGATATCTCTATGCATTACTGGGCCAATGACCTGCGCCCCGACATGGCAGACAACGTCAGTGCAACGCCTAGCGATCCCGCCACCTGGCAGCATTTGACCAATTATTACCTTATGCTGAATTTGACGAAAAGCATCGATGGCGACTCGGCCGCCGATATACAGGCGCTTACCAATGGCACCAAAACCTGGCCAAATCCGTCCATTGGCGAAAAGCAAAAAATTGATGACACCTTGCATGCTGCCCTCAACAGCCGCGGAAAGTTGTTCCGGGTTACCGGGCTGCTGTCCGTAGTGGACGCGATCAGCAGCATTCAGCGTGACATGGTCACGGCCCGCAGCGGTAGCGATGCCCAAGTGTCAGTCTCGGGGGAGTACCTGACAGGGACCTCGAAAAAATTCAAACCTTTTTATACCTCCAACCCGTGGGGCGGCAACCTGACCGCCACTAACCTGAATGCAGACGGCAGCGAAGGCGCGCCAGCATGGAGTGCCTTTGACCGCTTACTTGGAATTCTTCCGGCTAACCGCAAGATCTTTACGAGCTCAGTCTCCGCAGGTGGTGTGAGGACTGGTGTGAGTTTTTCCAAAACCTCCCTACCTTCAGGCTATGCGGGAGTCACCCTAACGAGTAGCGAGTTAGAGCTTTTAGCCAACTATGTACGCGGCGACCGCAGCATGGAAGGCAAGGGTTACCGCACGCGCGCTAGCGCCCTGGGTGACATCATCAACTCCAGCCCATTACTGGTCGGATCGGCACTGGATTCGCAGTACGACTTGTACTCCGGTAACCAGTTGGCGCCCTCGAAGGGAAAGTCAAGTTACCGCAGCTATTTAACGGCCAAAAAAGCGCGCCCCGAGCGGCTCTTTGTGGGTGCTAACGACGGCATGCTGCATGCCTTTAATGCCAGCACCGGCGATGAAGATTTCGCCTACATTCCGAGTTCCTTGCTAGGCAATTTCTTTAACTTCGCCAGCCCTACTTATGCGCACCGCTATTTTGTCGATGGGCAAATCACCGAGCTCGATGCCTACGGCCCGGTGACTGGCGATGCAAGCAGCCTCTGGCGCAACCTGGTGGTAGCTAGTACAGGCGCCGGCGCCAAGACAGTGTTTGCCATCAAGGTACCCACCGGCGTGGGGGCAGCCGCCCCCGCTGCGGCGGATGTGCTCTGGGAAGTCAGCAACACCAGCACCGGCTTTTCGGAGCTGGGCTACACCTTGTCCAAACTCGAAGGGGGGCTCATGCGCAACGGCCAATATGCTGTGCTGATCAATAACGGCTACGCCAGTGCCAGCGGCAAAGCTAGCCTATTGATCGTCAATGCGCTTACCGGCGCCCTGATCAAAACGATCGACACGGGCGTGGGCGCTAACACCGTCGCTGGTAGAAATGGCCTGGGCGGTGTGCGGGTCATTCGCAATACCGCGCGCGAAATCGTGGCCGCCTATGCGGGCGACCTGCAAGGCAATATGTGGAAATTTGACCTGTCCGATCCCAGTGTCGCCAACTGGAACTTGGCCTTCTCTTCCGCAGGCGCTAAGAACCCACTGTTCAAGGCCGCCTTGCCCATTACCGCCGCGCCGGGACTGATCGCCAACCCCTTGGGCGGCCTGATGGTGATTTTCGGTACCGGGAAAATGTTTGAAAATACAGACCCAAGCAATTCGGAGCGGGGTTATGTCTACAGCGTATGGGACAAAGACCCAGTCGGTAACAGCGCAAACAACAGCATCAGCAACCTCGCCAACAGCAACACGCTGGTAGAACAAACCTTAACGGCGGCCAGCATCACGCAGTCTGATGGCAGCACAAAGACCTTTTACAAAGTCTCCAACAACCAGGTGGATTACGCCAGCAAGCGGGGCTGGTTTGTAAGACTGGGTGCCAGCGAACGCATGGTTTACGATCCCCAATCAGCGGTTGGGCGCATCTACATAGAAAGCATATTAGCCGCCGGTGCCAGTGCGTCGGTTACCTGCAACCCCAGCAGCTTTGCACTCAACGGTTATTTTCTAGACGCTTT
>CAMDHL010000022.1 GCA_945898105.1 Comamonas sp. lk
TTTTGACTCATGGGCTTTGCGCTCCATGGCGTCATAGTCGATGACTTCGTTAGCGTCCAGGCCGTAGCTGACCGCGTTGAACCACTTTCCGCTCATATTGAGCGCCATGCCGTGGGTCAAGTGGCCGCCTTCTGCAAGGCTCATGCCCAAGATGGTATCGCCGGGCTTGAGGAAAGCTAGAAACACCGCGACGTTGGCCGATGCCCCGCAATGGGCTTGCACATTGGCTGCGTCAGCGCCATAGATTTGCTTCAGGCGGTCTATGGCCAGTTGCTCGGCCACGTCTACGTTCTCGCAGCCACCGTAGTAGCGTTTGCCCGGGTAGCCTTCGGCGTACTTATTGGTCAGCTGGCTGCCCTGAGCCGCCATGACCGCGGGCGAGGCGTAGTTTTCGCTGGCAATCAGCTCAATGTGGTGTTCTTGGCGGGCGTTCTCAGCCACGATGGCTGCCCAGAGTTCGGGGTCGGTTTGCTCAATTAGATGATCGCGGTGGTACATTTTGGCGTCCTAAAAGTTATATAAAATCAAGGCCAGCACTGCAGGCGGCAGTGACTGCGGGTTCATGGGCTTAGGGTTCGTGACCCCAAAATTTTTGACGAGGCCTGGGTTCAGGCACCCGGTGTGCAATTGCGGTAGCGGCACGAAGGGCTGAGGGTAATTTTAGTGGTCCTGTTCAGCGTCCCTCTTGGGCGCCGCCAAGAGCCCCGAAACCCAATGTGCCATCAGACTGCAAAGTCATCGGCTTCAAATCAGGCACAGGCGCCAAGACCGGCATCGGGCCACCGCTGAAAACGGCCTGCAAGCGCGCCTGCTCAGCCAAAACCTTAGCGGCGTAACCACCGTCATCTTCCAAGTTACCAGCGCCTACGTAGAGCCTGAGTCCGGCCTCGGGTGATCCCGCGCGCGCAATGCATTCTTGCAGCACTTTGACGCCCACCCGGACATTGGATACCGGGTCAAATGCCGCCAACTTGCCACCAAACCGTAGGTACTTTTCGCTGTGAACCTGGGGCATGACTTGCATCAAGCCCTGGGCGCCCATGGGGCTCTGGGCTATTGGGTTAAAGCCCGATTCCACCGCCATGACGGCCAGAATTAGCAAAGGATCTATCTTCGCTTTAGCGCCGGCGGCAAAGGATTCGGCCACCAAAGCGGCCATAGGTTCCGGGGAAATGTTGTATTTGCGGCTGAGCCATTGGGTCACCACGGACTGGGGTTTGGGTAAGTCTTTGGGGTTCATGGCAGTAACGCGGTCGGTTGCGGTACCAGTTACCAGGCTGGAAAAGGTTTCTTGATGGTCTTGCAGCCATTCCATGAGCTGCAATTGCCCGGCTTGGCGCAGGTCCGGCTGCAAACCGATCGTAAGACCGAAAAATATCACCGCTAAGCCGACCAGCGCAAAGCTGTTGTGAGTAATTTCCATAAAGCCGCGGACGATGTCGCCGACAACAACCGAAAGCGATTGTCTAAAGCGTTGTGCTGTGTTCATGCGGCTCCTTGTTCCATGGCGACCCCGCGGCGACAAAGTCTCGCAGGGAGCGCATTAGTTGAGGGACCGGCCCGCGTCGCGGTGCCGGTGAGGTAGCGAAGGTCCCGGGATCAGCCTGGGAGGTGATTGCGCTGCGCAAGGGAAGACTTGTACGTAACGTACAAGCTTCGACTTGAAAGCGGATTATACCCAGCCCCCTAATAAAAGGGTTGGGGTTGCGGGGCGGACTGCCCCTGCACAGAGCCGCTTTTGCGTTGCTGTGGACCTTAATTTATGCCCGCCTTGCAGGAAGGTATCGCATTGAAGGACAATTGCGCCCGCTCGGGGGCATTTGCCGCCGCTTTTCTTCATTTTCAATTAGCAAGGCTCCACGTGCCGACGACCGCATCTAACAAGACCCATGACATTGCCCACTGGGACGCCCTGACGGGCGGCGCTTTTTCCGCGGCGACATCGGGCGAGCGGGCGCAGCGGGTGAAAGAGTGGCTCGCAAGCGATCCGGCGCAGGATGCGGTGGCAGAGGTCTACCGCGAACTCAGTACCCGTGACAAGGGCGCCGCCAAACTCCTGCGTGAACGTTTGGACGATGCCAAGCGCGTAAAGGCCCAGGAAGTAATTGCAGCGGAATGGGAGGCCAAAGCCCGCGCATTGCTGGAGCTGTCCAAGCTCAACATCGCCGATGCACTGGCCTGGCAGCGGGATGCAGCCAAAGCCGGAGCGCCCCTTAGCCGCGATCCCCTGGCAGGCTTGAAGCTGCAACTGGCCGAGCGAGTAAGGGTGATTGAGGACTTACAGCACCAGGCGCAGGTGCAGCGTGAAGCGGCAGTGCTTTTGGCGCAGCGCATCGAGGTGATGTCCACCAAGCCTTGGCAGGACGCCCAGGCGGATCACAGTGCCCTGACCGCTGATGTAGCGCAATGGCAAAACCAAGCGGCGCAACTGGTAGCGCATACAGACTGGGCAAGCGTGGACATGAAGTTTGCGCCTGTGCTGGACAGCGCTAAAGCGCAATTGCTGGTGGTCTGGGAAGCTTTCGATGCCGTACTGGCGCAAACCATGGTGGCGGCGCAAGACCCTCAGGCACCCTTGCCCCCGGTCGCGGTGTGGGCCGATGCTCTCCGTGCCGAACGACAGCATGCACAGGCTGCGGCAAAGCCTGCTAAACCCGTGGCGGACCCGGCTGTGCGTGAAGCAGCGCAGGCCAAAGTAGCGGAAGTGCTGGCCCAATTGGAAGCCGAAGTTGGCCAGGGCCACGGCAAGGCCAGCGCAGGTGCGGCCAATGCATTGCGTCAGGCCCTAAAGGAATTTGGCCGTTTGATTGACGGCAAACTCGACGCGCAAGCACAAGCCGCGTTGGCTGCGGCAGGCGAGCTGGAAGGCTGGCAGCGTTGGCGCGCCGATCAGTTGCGAGAAGAATTGGTGATCAAGGCCGAGGGGTTACTTAAACGCCCGGAAGGCCAATCGCTTGGCGGCCGCAAGATGCAGGAAACCTTGCGCGCGATGCGTGAACAATGGAAACAGACCGACCAGGGCGGCGTACCCAACCATGGCCTGTGGAAGCGCTTTGACGAGGCCTGCAATGCAGCCCATAAAGTGGTGGAAGCCTGGTTGGAAAAGCTGAAAGCCGATGCCCTGGAACATCGCCAGCAGCGTCTAGCACTGATTGAAGAAGTCAAAGCCTGGGGAGATGCCAACCGGACCGCGCTGGACGATGACTGGAAAGGCTTTAGCCGCATCCTGCACCAGTTTGGCGATCGTTGGCGCAACGCCGGGCACCTGGGTGAAAAAGCATTTGCCGAATTGCAGCCGCTTTGGAAAGAAGCCATTTCCCACGCCGCCGAGCCCTTGGAGACTTTGCAGGCGCAGAGCGTGCAATTGCGCCAGGCCATGATCGAAGAAGCCAAGGTACTGGGTGCAACGCCAGAGCTGCGCATTGATGCGGTCAAGTCCTTGCAACAGCGTTGGCAGGCGCAAGCCCATGCGGTGCCGCTGGACCGGCGTCTGGAGCAAAAACTTTGGGACGCCTTTCGCAAGCCGATTGACGATGCCTTCAAGCGCAAAACGACCGAGCGCGAAGCCGCCGAGGCCGCTTTGGGGCAGCGCGATCGCACTGTACTGGAGGCGTCGAAGGCTTTACAGGCTGCCAATTCCAGCGGCGACGCTACGCTGATCCGCAAAGCGATTGCAGCGCTCGAAGCGGCTTTGCAAGGCCAGGCCCAGGCCCAGGCCGAGGTGAGCGCCGCAGGCGCGCAAGAGGCGCAGGCACAGACTGCAACGCAGGCCGCAGACAGTCTGTCGCCGCCTATAGACAATTTAGAAGATTCATCGATGCCCGCAGAGGGCGGTGCCGACGCAGCGGGTTCGGACGATGCGGACACTACGGACGCCACGCCGCCCATCGCCAATGTGTCTGAAGTTCCGCCTCAGGAGGCCGCGGCCGAGGTAGCTCCCGTTGCGCCGCCAGTACCCGTGCGGCCTGTTGCGAAACCTGTGGTCGCGATGCGCGGCGATGACCGTCCAGGCATGCAGCGCGAAGCAAACGCTGCGCCTGCTCGTACTGGCAAATGGGGCGACCGTAAAGATGGCGCGCCCGGCGGCAAAGGTGCCGGTGGCGGGCGCGATGCCCCGCGCTCGGGTCGGGATGCTCGCTTTGGTGACAGCCCCCGTCCTGATGCCGGACCGCGTGGCGACAGTTTTGGTGGGCGCCCGGATCCGCGTGCGGCGCAGCCGCGTTTGGGCGATGCGGCGTTTCGCGCGCAACGTGATGCGCTGGAAAGTGCCCAAATGGCATTAAAGAAGCTTGCTGCACAGGCCCATGGTGAGGCGCTGACGCAATTGCTGTCGGCTTGGGAGCGCCGTGATGCATCCGCTATGCCTACGGTTCAGGAGCTCGGGCCGCGTGTGAATACGGCCGGGCGCAGCGCGTGGATCGCAGCGGTGACCCAAGCTTCTAGCACGCAGGCCGGGTCCGATTCATTGTTGCGCTTAGAGATGGCGGCAGAAGTTGCGACACCCGCGGAGCATATTGATGCGCGTCGTGCAATGCAATTGAAGCTATTGACACGGCGTAATGATCCCGCGCCCCAGCAAACCTGGGTGCAGGACGTGGCCGGTGTGCTGGCTGCCCCTTTCGCCGCTGATCAGGCAAGGCGCTTACAAAACACGCTCAAGGTATTGCTGAAGCGGTGATGGGTAGCGCGAGTCGCCTGAAGGCTTGTGCTGATCGCTAGGAAAGGCGATAGATGCCTATTGGCGGGGGCTTGCTCGCTCCTACGGGCGGGCCGTTGAGAGTTGTATGCGGAAAAGGCGTATCCGCCCTAGCGACGTCTAAATTTTTTAACTTAGAACACTGACTCGCTGCAATGTGCTGGGTCCGCCATTGGACAAGCTGAGCCGGAGCACCTGCGCACGGGGTGGGTCGGCCGATACATCCCAGTCGCTCAACACCCAGCGGGTTTTACCTTGGCCCAAATCGTGGGTGTCGGGGTGATGGGTGTGTCCATGAATCATGGTGCTCACACCGGCCTTATGCAGGCTGTCCAGGCAGGCTTGTGCATCAAGATCATGCCATTCCAATGGGCCGTTTGCGCGTGCAGCGGCCTTGTGCGCCTCACTTTGCGCGCGCATCTGCCGGCCCAGCATTTGGCGCTCGGCCAGCGACTTGTTCAAAAATTGTTGTTGCCATTCTGTGCTGCGCACGATGGCACGAAAGGCAAGGTAGTCTGTATCCCCTAGGCAATGGGCGTCACCATGCGTAAGCAGATAGCCTTGTCCCCCCGCGTGCAGGACACTGGGGTCTTCCAACGCTTGCGCGCCGCTGGCATGCAAGAAGGCATCGCCCATTAAAAAGTCGCGATTCCCCCACATGATGAGGATAGCGGCCCGCTGCGATGCTTCCCGCAGTGCCGCAGCTACGCGTTGCTCTATGCCGCCATCCACGTGCAATGCGTCGTCGCCTATCCAGACTTCAAAAATGTCACCGAGCAATACAAGCGCCTGCGCCGGTGTCTGCTTGAGATAGCGTAAGAATGCGTCTGTAGTAGGCGCGTCGGCCATGTCCAGGTGCAGATCGGAAAGGAAATCGACCGTTTGCCAGTGGGCGGGGGCGCTGATTTCCATGCCGCTAACGGGCCGCCTTTTTAGCGCACCACGACTTTGGTGATGATCACGTCTTCTACGGGGACGTCATCGTGCATGCCTTTGCGGCCTGTATCTACGCTTTGAATTTTGTCCACCAGGTCTTTGCCTTCAATCACTTTGCCAAATACCGTGTATCCCCAGCCTTGGTTGGTTTCGGAGGTGTGGTTGAGAAAGCCGTTATCGGCCACGTTGATAAAAAACTGTGCGGTGGCGGAGTGCGGTTGGCTGGTGCGCGCCATAGCCACGGTGTATTTGGAATTCTTGAGGCCGTTATTCGCTTCGTTGTCAATGGGTTTGGCCGTTTTGCGTTGCACCATGCCTGGCTCCATGCCGCCGCCCTGAACCATGAAGCCTGGAATGACGCGATGAAATATCGTGTTGTCATAGTGGCCGTGCTCGATGTAGGCTAAAAAATTTTCGACTGATTTAGGCGCTTTTTCTGCGTCTAGCTCCAGTGCGATGGTGCCGTACTCGGCGATATGAAGTTCAGCAATGGGGTTTTTCATGGTGTGCTCTGAGGGTTCGTAAAGAGTTTATTTGAGTACGCGGATGGCGTTGATCGTCACCGGTGTCAAGGGGACGTTCTGCATACCGGATTTGGAGCCTGTGGGCAAGGCGCGAATTTTGTCGATGGTTTCCATGCCGCTGCTCACCTTGCCGAAAACCGTGTAGCCGAAACCATCAGGCTTTGGGGCGTTAAGGCCTGGATTGTCCACCACGTTGATGAAAAACTGGGAGGTCGCCGAATTCGGGTTTCCGGTTCGGGCCATGGCGATGGTGCCACGATCATTGCGCAGCCCGTTATTTGCCTCCAGCGGTATAGGGGCGCGTGTGGGTTTTTGGCTCATGTCGGGGGTAAAGCCACCGCCTTGGACCATGAACCCGTCGATAACGCGATGAAAAATCGTACCCTGGTAGTGCTTATCGCTTACATATTGCAAAAAATTCTGCACTGTTTTGGGTGCCTTATCTGCATCGAGTTCCAAAACAAAATCTCCAGCGCTTGTCTGCACCTCCACCTGAACTGCTGAAATCGCAGGCGTTGTCAGTGCCAAGCCCAGCCCAACCGTAAGGCTCAGGCGCATCAGTGCCCGCAGCAGAATCTTCGCAATGCTATGGCGCATCAATGAACTCCTTCAAAAAATATCTTCCATTCCTTGCTCGACCTCACCCAATATTGACGCTTGGGGGTGCCTGTGCGTTTGCCCGCCGTTACTTCGCCAAAGCTCACAACCATGGTCTCTGCTGAATCGCTCCACTGAAAATACGACAGGTTCTTGAGCTCCAGATTACGACCTTTCATGGCTTTCATTTCCGCTTTTAGCAAGGGTGTGAATTGATCTAAGGTCTTGCCATAGCTTGAAAAATCTGGGGTGTAGTAGCTAAGGGTCCTCTTAAGGTCGCCTGACACTTTAGCCTGGCGCCAGCTTTCCAGAGAGCTTGCAAACGCTGCCGCAGGTTCTTCCAACTGTTTAGGCGATTTCCAGACTAATTGGGAGGCAACCACTACCGGCGTGTTGCGCACCGAAATATTGTCGATTAGGAAGCGGATGTCCGGATTGGACAACACCAGACAACCGTCTGTGGCACGCGGCGCGCGAGAAAACTGGGTAGGTGGCGTGCCGTGAAGCCAAATACCGCTGCCCGATTTGCCGCGCCGTACGTCTAGCACATTGGGGTAGTTCAGCGTCAGCGCGCCTACGCCATAAAAATCGGTCAAAGTCCTGCGATCCAAATGGCTACTCACGAAGTAAACACCTAGCGGAGTGCGTTGGTCACCTTCCTGACTTTTGGAAATGCCTGCTTTGCCCACTGATACGTAGTAGTCAGCCTTCAGTTGTAAGCCCGAACCCGTGTTCTCAAAAAAATACAGGCGCGATCGCGACGCGTCAATCGCCATGGCGCTCCGTGTTTGCGGAGCCATTTTCAGGAATTGACTGGGCACATAGCCTTCGGGCGGTTTTTCTTTCAGGCTGCCCAAACGCTGCTGTGCTTCCTCGCGCAAATCACCCAAGGCTGCTGTGCCGGCACGCGCCATGTCTGCAGGCATGTCGCCTACCGATTGCAGAGGTCGCATGCGTGCGGCAAGCAAGTCGCCATAGACCAATTGCGCCAGTTGGAAGTTGGGGTGATCGGCAGTAAGTTTCCCGGCCTTCTCAAGCGCTTCCCGATTTTGACCGCGCGCCATGAGCCCGAAAACCTCCAGCAGTCGTTGTTCAGACTGGCCGTCGGCGCGCGATAGCCCGGGCGTAGCAGCGCTAGCGTTGCTGATCGCGGCTTGGCTGGCGTCCAAGGGCAAGATCGCGACGACCATCGCGATAGCCATAACGCTCCATGCCCGATAGGCCCACGCGATCAAGCGATCTGGATTAGCCACCCACTGCCTCTCGCACAATTTTCCAGTTATCACCCTGGCGTACTAATTCCAACGTCTTGCGGCTTGAGATCGATATTCCGTTAGCACGGTAATCCTGCCGGAACCGGACCACGGCGCTGTTGCCACGCACCTGCGCTTGCAACTCTGAGAGCTTGACCGAGATACTCGTTTTGCCTTCGATACGCGCGCGCCGTTCGTCTTCCCACGCGCTGCGACTGAGCTTTCCGGCCGGGTCAAAGTCCCTGCCATAGGCGCCGAAATAGGCTTTCATGTCTTTTGAGGACCAGGCCGCTGCCCAGGATTGCACGGACTGCTCCACATCTCTCACTGCGGCCGAATCTATCACCGGGGCTTGCGCGGGGACGGACTTGCGTGGCGCTGGCTCATCGATCGTTTTGGGTGAAGCGCCAGCAGATTCACGCGCCGCCTTCGCCGTGGGTTCCGATATGGGTGCCGACTTGCCAGAGGGGTCGGGCTGTGGCTTCACTTGAGCCACCATAGTCGGGCCAGGCGATTGCGCCGGTATGGACACGGGTGAGGGCGCTGCCTTGGCCATACTTGCCAGCTGGGTAGGAGTGAGTTTGGTTGGGTTGAGCGTGATGATTTGGCGCACCAATGCAAGCTTGGGAACTACGGCCAAATTGCTGACGTCCAGTTGCAGCGCTTTGTTGTAAGCCGCGCTCGAAAGGCGCCCATAGACATCGGATAGGTTCTCGTGTGCGGCGGAATAGCTGGGATTGGTCCGCAAGGCCATTTCAAACGCGCTGCGGGCTTTGTCCAATTGGTTCTGGTCCGCGTAGATAACGCCGAGATTTATGAATGGCTCTGGAAGTTCTGGGAAATCTTCCGTCATCCGGCTAAAAGTGCTGATTGCCTCAGTCCCCTTGCCCGCATCGCGCTGCACCAAGCCTTTAAGGAGCCGCATCTGTGCGTCGCGCGGCTTGGAACTCAAAAATACTTCTGCCTTGGCCAAAGCCTCAACGAATTTTCCATCGCGGCTTAGCTGGGTTACCTCGCTGTACTCGTCAGCTCGCGCAACACTTGTGATCGCCACTACTATTAAATAGGGCAAAAAATAGTGGGCAAGCCGCAGTCTTGGTCGGGTCATGGGGGCGTAACAATTTCTTGACTATGACAGGGCAACGAAAGTGCCGCCTTTATACTGCGCGGGATTGTAGCGGAGGGTCTTTTTCTCCGGTGGCAGGCCTGTAGTGGTCGGTGCGGTACTCCTTCCATAATATTAGACTTGTCCTGCCACTTAAAGAAAATAATTTAATTCCCATGGGTTTGCGGCTCTATAACTCCTTGTCCGGTCAATTGGAGGACTTCCATCCTTTGCAAGCTGGCCATGTACGCATGTACGTTTGTGGCATGACCGTTTATGACGACTGCCACTTGGGCCATGCGCGCTCGATGCTGGGGTTTGACGTGGTGCAGCGCTGGCTCAAAGCTAGCGGCTATCAGGTTACCTATGTACGTAACGTCACCGATATTGACGACAAGATCATCCGTCGGGCGCTTCAAAACGGCGAGACCATTGGCGCCCTGACTGATCGAATGGTGCAATCGCTGCACCGTGACGCCGATGCGCTGGGGATAGAGCGACCGACGCACGAACCGCGCGCCACTGCTTATGTGCCTCAAATGCTGGCCCTGATTGAAAAGTTGGAGCAAAAGGGCTTTGCCTACCGTGCTGCTAATCAGGATGTGAATTTTGCGGTTCGCAAATTTACCGGTTACGGCAAGCTGTCGGGAAAATCCATCGATGAATTGCGCGCCGGCGAGCGCGTCGCGGTGGACGATGGCAAGAACGATCCGTTGGACTTTGTACTGTGGAAATCTGCCAAGGCCACCGAACCCCAAGAGGCCAAGTGGGAGAGCAGCTTTGGTGTCGGCCGGCCCGGTTGGCATATCGAATGCTCAGCGATGGCCTGCGAACTTTTGGGCGAATCCTTTGACATCCACGGCGGTGGCGCGGACTTGCAGTTTCCGCACCACGAAAACGAAATCGCCCAAAGCGAGGCTGCTAGCGGCAAACCCCTGGCGCGCTATTGGATGCACAATGGTTTTGTGACGCGTGATAACGAAAAGATGTCCAAGAGTCTGGGTAATTTTTTCAGTATTCAAGAAATTTTGGCGCGCTTTGATGCGGAGACAACGCGTTTCTTCGTGGTGCGCTCGCACTACCGTAGTGCACTGAATTACAGCGATACACATATCGAGGATGCCCGCATTGCCCTAAAGCGCCTTTACACCAGCTTACAAGCTGTGCCGCCCGAACCTGATTCGGTGCTTATCGACTGGAGTGCGCCCTATGCCGATCGCTTCAAAGCGGCGATGGATCAGGACTTTGGTACGCCCGAAGCTGTCGCAGTTTTGTTTGATCTGGCCTCGGAAGTGAACCGCAGCCGCTCGCCGCAACTGTCGGCTTTGCTGCGTGCTTTGGGTGGTGTGCTCGGCCTCTTGCGGTCGCCACCGGAGGTGTTTTTGCGCGCTGGCAGCGCGGTGGACAGCGTGCATATCGACACGCTGATTGCTCAGCGCCAGGCCGCAAAAGCAGCACGCGATTTTGCCCGTGCCGACGCCATTCGTGCCGAACTTTTGGCACAAGGCATTGTGCTTAAAGACTCGGCCCAGGGCACCACCTGGGAAGCCACTACGGTATGAGCACCGCCGCCCAGCCCTCTCTGCAATTGGTGCGCCCCGCATTCTGGGACGATGCCTGCAAGCACCTCATGAAAAAAGACCGGGTCATGAAGCGCCTGATCCCGCAATTCAAAGATGCCTCTTTGCAGACACGTGGAAATGCCTTTGTGACGCTAGCGCGCAGCATTGTGGGGCAGCAAATTTCTGTCAAGGCCGCCCAAACAGTGTGGGATCGCTTTGCCCTGCTGACGCCGCAAATGACGCCCAAACGGGTACTGAAGCTTAAGGTAGACGATATGCGCGCAGCGGGCCTGAGCGCGCGTAAGGTGGAATACCTTGTCGACTTAGCGGTGCATTTTGATACCCATCAATTGCGCGTTAACCAGTGGGATGCTTTGCCTGACGAGGACGTCATTGCCGAGTTGACCGCAGTGCGGGGCATCGGGCGCTGGACGGCCGAGATGTTCCTGATCTTCCACTTGACCCGCCCGAATGTGTTGCCTCTGGATGACGTAGGGCTTATAAACGGCATCAGTCGCAACTATTTTTCGGGTGAAGCGGTTAGCCGCAGCGACGCCCGAGAGGTGGCCGCAGCCTGGGCGCCGTACTGCAGCGTGGCAACTTGGTATATTTGGCGCTCGCTCGACCCGGTGCCGGTGGAATACTAGACATCGGAGCGCAGGGCGGGGCATCAACCTAGAGGAGGGTGAAATTGGCCAAAAAAACATTTCTCGACTTTGAGTCGCCGATTGCGGAGCTTGAAGGCAAGATCGAAGAATTGCGTTATGTACAGAATGAATCGGCCGTGGATATATCCGCCGAAATCGACCAGCTCAGCAAGAAGAGCCAGCAGTTGGTCAAAGACATCTACAGCAACCTCACGCCCTGGCAAATCACCAAAATTGCCCGCCATGCGGAGCGGCCTTACACGCTGGACTACATCAGCGAGATATTTACCCACTTTATTGAGTTGCACGGCGACCGTCACTTTGCTGACGACCTAAGCATTGTGGGCGGCCTGGCCCGATTCAATGGAACGCCCTGCATGGTGCTGGGCCAGCAAAAAGGGCGCGACACCAAAGAGCGTGGCCTGCGCAATTTCGGCATGAGCAAGCCCGAGGGCTACCGCAAAGCGCTGCGCCTGATGAAGTTGGCTGAAAAATTCAAACTGCCGGTGTTCACGTTTGTCGATACGCCTGGCGCCTATCCCGGCATTGACGCTGAAGAGCGCGGCCAGTCCGAAGCTATCGGGCGTAATATTTTTGAGATGGCCCAGCTGGAAGTGCCCATCATCACGACCATCATCGGCGAGGGCGGCTCTGGCGGCGCGCTGGCTATTTCGGTGGCGGACCAGGTGGTGATGCTGCAATACTCCATCTACTCGGTCATCAGTCCCGAAGGTTGCGCCTCCATCCTTTGGAAAACCTCGGACAAGGCACAAGACGCTGCCGATGCCCTGGGCATAACCGCGCTACGCCTAAAGGCCTTGGGGCTGGTTGACAAAATCGTAAGTGAGCCGGTTGGTGGTGCGCATCGCGACCACAAGCAGGCGGCGGTGTTCCTCAAACGCGCTTTGGGCGATGCGTTCCGCCAGGTAAGCGACTTGCGCGTCAAAGAGTTGCTGGACCGCCGCTACGAGCGCCTGCAAAGCTACGGCCGCTTTACCGACACCAAGGCCAGCGGCAAATAGACCGTGGCACGCCCATGACCCGCGCGCTGGATGCGGCGATTGCGGCCTTTGAACCGAACTTCCCGCTCGCTATCGCCTATAGCGGCGGCGCGGACTCCACGGCGCTTTTGCATGCTTGTACAGCGCGCTGGCCAGGGCGCGTGGTGGCAGTGCACGTCAACCATGGCCTGCAAGCCGCCGCTGCCGACTTTGAGCAACACTGCCAAGCGGTATGCGTCGGGCTGGAGCTGCCGCTCCACGTCTTGCGAGTCGATGCCCACGCCCGCGCCGGCCAAAGCCCCGAAGACGCGGCGCGCCAAGCCCGCTATGGCGCATTGCGCCGCTTTGCCTTACCTGAACGCGGCGACCCACCTTGCGCTACGGTCGCGCTGGCCCAGCATGCGGATGATCAGGTGGAGACCTTGCTTTTGGCCTTGAGCCGTGGCGCAGGGCTGGCGGGCCTGAGTGCGATGCCAGCACGTTGGCTGCGCGATGGCGTTGACTACGCCCGGCCTTTACTGGAGGTGAGCGCGGCCGATATTCGCAGCTGGTTGCATTCGCGCGGATTGCTCTGGATCGAAGATCCGACCAACGTACAAACCGATTTTTTGCGCAACCGTCTGCGCGCAGAGTTGCTGCCGGTCCTGCGGGCCATCATTCCACATTACGCAGACACTTTGCCGCGCAGCGCGGCGCACGCGGCGCAGGCTCAGAGCTTGTTAAGCGAGTTGGCGCAGGCTGATTTGTTGGCGTTGTGTGAGGCCGACGGCGCAGCCCCTTCGATCGTCAAACTGCAAGCTTTGTCCAGCGCCCGCCAGGCCAATGTGCTGCGGCACTGGCTGGCTAGCGTCCACCATACCCAAGCCAGCAGCGCGCAATTGCAAGAGCTGTTGGCCCAAATTGCTGCCTGCACCACGCGCGGGCACCAGTTACATATCCGCGTCGGCCACGGTTTTGTGCGGCGCACCAATGCGGTGCTCGATTGGTACAATTCTGCGGTTTAGCTTCGTAAAAATACCATCCATGGCTCTCATAGTTCATAAGTACGGCGGCACCTCTATGGGCTCGACCGAACGCATCCGCAATGTCGCCAAGCGGGTCGCCAAATGGCACCGCGCCGGGCACCAAATGGTGGTAGTACCCTCTGCCATGAGTGGCGAAACCAACCGCTTGCTGGGTTTGGCCAAAGAACTGGCCCCGAGCAAATCCTCCCCGTCTTACGACCGCGAGCTCGACATGCTGGCTTCCACCGGAGAGCAAGCCTCCAGCGCATTGCTAGCCATTGCCTTGCAGGCCGAGGGGCTGGAGTCCATTAGCTATGCCGGTTGGCAAGTGCCCATACGAACCAACAACGCCTTCACCAAAGCACGTATCGAATCGATTGACGACGCGCGTGTACGTGGCGACCTGGATGCCGGCAAAGTGGTTATCGTCACCGGTTTTCAGGGCATGGATGACGATGGCAATATCACCACGCTGGGGCGCGGCGGCTCGGATACCTCAGCCGTTGCGGTGGCCGCCGCCATGAAAGCGCGGGAATGCCTGATCTATACCGACGTAGATGGGGTCTACACCACCGACCCGCGCGTGGTGCCCGAAGCGCGCCGGCTGAAGACCGTGAGCTTTGAAGAAATGCTGGAAATGGCCTCGCTGGGCTCCAAAGTGCTGCAAATCCGCTCGGTGGAATTTGCCGGCAAATACCGCGTGCCACTGCGCGTGCTGAGCAGCTTCACCCCCTGGGATATTGACATTCACGAAGAAGCCGCATCAGGCACTTTGATCACTTTTGAGGAAGACGAACACATGGAACAAGCCATCGTTTCAGGCATTGCCTTTAACCGCGACGAAGCCAAAATCGCACTGCGCGGCGTGCCCGATAAGCCCGGCATTGCCTACCAAATCCTTGGTGCAGTAGCGCAGGCTAATGTGGAAGTGGACATGATCATCCAAAACATCAGCAAGGATGGCAGGACCGACTTCAGTTTTACCGTCAACCGGGGCGACTACGCTAAGACGATGGACTTGTTGCGCGCTAGCGTTATAAAAGGCTTGGGTGTGGAAGACCTGGAGGGTGACACCAAAATCTGCAAGGTGTCTATCGTAGGCATCGGCATGCGCAGCCATGTGGGCATTGCTAGCAAAATGTTCAGAGCATTGAGCGAAGAGGGCATTAACATCCAGATGATCTCCACCTCCGAGATCAAGACCTCGGTAGTGATCGACGAAAAATATATCGAATTGGCTGTGCGCGCACTGCACAAGGCCTTCGACCTGGACCAGCCCGCCGCTGCCTAAGCCCCCGGCAAACCGTGACATAATCTCCCGACTGGAAACGTGACCGAGTGGCCGAAGGTGCTCCCCTGCTAAGGGAGTATGGGGTGTAGAGCCTCATCGAGGGTTCGAATCCCTCCGTTTCCGCCAGTGACTTCTTTCAATATTTCAAGAGCCTGTTTGTAAGTGACTGATCTGATTGAATTTTTCTTCTCAAGCTTTCCCCGATCTTGAAGAAAGTCACCCTTTGCTCGGGTGTTCGAACTGTTGAGACGGTGATTTGCTCAAAACCTCTTGACTTGGCAAGTTCAAAACCATAATTTGAACCTTACCGATTGCACGCGGTTTAAATCGAGTTTGGTTAGCCGGGTGATTCAACACGAGTTGCCGACGGATCCGA
>CAMDHL010000023.1 GCA_945898105.1 Comamonas sp. lk
CCTGAACAATTGCAGTACCGCGAAGATCTGCCGGTGCCAGTGCCACGCGCAGGCGAAGTGTTGATCCGCGTCGCGGCCAGTTCGGTAAACAACACCGACATCAACACCCGCGTGGGCTGGTATTCCAAAACTGTCGATGGGCCTACGCAGCACGCATCCGTGGGCTTTGATGCCGCAAGTGACGCAGCGCCCACGTGGGGCGGCGCCGCCATGCAGTTTCCGCGTATCCAGGGCGCCGATTGCTGCGGGCATATCGTGGCGGTGGGCGCAGGCGTGGACAGCGCACGCATCGGGCAACGCGTGCTGGTGCGCCCGGTGCTGCGCAAAGCGGGTGCCGCGCCCTATGACTTTGATTACTTCGGCTCGGAGTGCGATGGCGGTTTTGCGCAGTACGCACGCGTGGCCGCTAGCGCCGCCATGGCGGTCCACAGCAAATTGAGCGATGCACAGTTGGCCTGCCTGCCCTGCGCATATTCCACGGCTGAAAATCTGCTGGCACGCGCAGGCGTAAAAGCGGGTGAGCGGGTGTTGATTACCGGTGCGTCCGGCGGCGTGGGTAGTGCGGCGGTGCAACTGGCGCACTTGCGCGGCGCGCAGGTGATTGCGCAGGCAGATAGCAGCAAACACGCCGCGCTGCGCGGTATTGGCGCGCATACGCTGATCGCGCGCGACGGCGATGTCGTCCAAACCTTGGGGAAGAACAGTGTGGCGGTGGTGATCGATCTGGTAGGTGGCCCAACCTGGCCATCGCTTTTAGAGGTGCTACAACCCGGCGGGCGCTATGCCACGGCCGGTGCGATTGCCGGCCCTATGGTGACTTTGGATTTACGAACGCTCTACCTGAAAGACCTGCAATTGCTGGGCTGCACCTGGCAGAACGATGCAGTGTTTGCGCAGTTGCTAAGTTATGTGGAACGCGGCCAACTCACACCGCTGCTGGCACACACCTACGATTTGCGCGACATCGCGCAAGCGCAAGCGGATTTTGTGGCTAAGCGCTTTGTAGGGAAAATTGCGCTGAAGATTCCTTGACCGCAGAACGCTGCTGCTACCACCTTCATTTTTCAGAAAACCCCATACCGCTTCGTACCATGTCCAGCCCACCCAAACGCTTGAGCACGCCCCTGGAAGGCACCCCCGCCAAAGCCTGGGACGCCAGTGCCCCAATTGGCGCCCCACTGTGTTTGCACCAGCCCCATGTGCTACCCGAATGGGTGGACTACAACGGGCATATGAGCGAGTCCTGCTTTTTGCTGGTGTTCGGCGACAACTCGGACGCGTATTTCCGCTATATCGGCATTGACGAAAGCTACCGTGATGTAGACAACAAATCGTTCTACACCGTGCAAACCCATATCCACAATATCCGCGAAGTAGCCGAAGGCGAGCCTTTGCGCCTGACGCTGCAAGTGCTGGATGTGGACGATAAGCGCATGCATATTTTTCATGCGATGTACCACGGCAAAGACGGCCACTTGCTGGCCACCGGCGAACAAATGCTGGTGCATGTAGATATGGCGCAAGGCCGCGCTGCGCCCATGCCTGAGGATGTGTATCAGCGCGTTGCCGCCGTGCACCGCGCCCACAGCGCACTGCCCCGCCCGGCGCAAGCCGGTCAGCCGCTGGGCATACGCCGCAAGCCGCAAAATTAAGTGGACGCAGCACCCGCATTTTTGACCGACTAAAACGCATTTACCCCTGCTAAAAGGCCCCCTATGCAATTTGCCCTGAGCCATGAACAAACCATGATCGTGGACACCGTCCGCGCCTTTGTGGAGAACGAGTTGTACCCGCACGAAGACATTGTGGAGCGCACCGATGCCATACCGCCAGAGTTGGTGCAATCCATCCAGGCCAAAGCGATTGAGGTCGGTTTGTACGCGGCCAATATGCCAGCTGAATTAGGCGGCGGCGGGCTCGACAATTTCACGGTGGCCCTACTAGAGCGCGAATTGGGGCGGGCGTCTTATGGCTTGCAAATGCTGGTGGCGCGGCCGAGCAATATTTTGCGTGCCTGCCAAGGCGCACAGATCGAGGAATACCTGCTGCCCACGATACGCGGTGATCGCCATGATTGCCTGGCCATGACCGAGCCCAACGCCGGCTCGGACGTGCGCGGCATGCAAACCCGCGCCACCCGCGACGGTAGCGGCCGCAGCGATGACAGCGCCGACTACCTTATCAATGGCACCAAGCACTTCATTAGCCACGCCGATATGAGCGCCTTTGTGGTGCTCTTTGCCGCCACCGGTGTGGAGGACACCAGCCATGGGCCGAAGAAAAAAATCACTGGTTTTCTGGTAGACCTGGACTCGCCCGGCCTGACGGTGCGGCGCGGCCCGGCCTGCGTATCCCACCGGGGCTACCACCAGTGCGAATTGTTTTTTACCGACTGCCGCGTACCGGCCTACAAGCGTTTGGGCGAAGAAGGGAAGGGCTTTGATTTGATGGGCGAGTGGTTGGGCGCCACCCGTCTGACCGTAGCCGCCACCAGCGTGGGGCGTGGTCAGCGCGTGATGGAAATGGCCACGCAATGGGCGGCGACGCGCAAGCAATTTGGCCAGGCGATTGGCAAGTTCCAGGGCACCGGTTTCAAACTGGCAGACATGGCCACCGAGCTAGCCGCTGCAGAGTTGCTGACCTTGCAAGCGGCCTGGAAATGCGATCAGGGCACTATGACCGATTCAGATGCTGCCATGGCCAAGCTCTTTGCATCGGAAGCGCTGGCGCGCGTTACCGATAACGCACTGCAAATTTTTGGCGGCATGGGCCTGATGAACCAATTGCCCATCGAGCGCTTTTGGCGCGATGCGCGGGTCGAGCGCATCTGGGACGGTACCAGCGAAATCCAGCGCCACATTATTTCGCGAGCGATGTTGCGCGTGCACGGCGGTTAAGCATGGCAACAGTGGCCGAGTCCAAAGCGCTGCGGCGTTTGTTTTCGCCGCGCCATATCGCGGTGTTCGGTGGCGCGTCGGCGCAGGAGGTGGTGCGTCAATGCAAAGCCCTGGGCTTTGGCGGGCAGATTTGGCCGGTGCACCCCACGCGCCAGGAGATGGAAGGGCTGCCCTGCTTTGCCAGTGTGGACGCGCTGCCCGAAGCGCCAGATGCCAGTTTTGTGGCCGTGCCGCGCCATGCCACGGTGAACATCGTGCGCCAATTGGCAGCGCGCGGCAGCGGCGGCGCGATTTGCTATGCCTCAGGCTTTGCCGAGGTGGGGGGCGATGGTGTCGCGCTGCAAGCCGAATTAGTGCAGGCGGCGGGCACCATGGCGCTGATCGGCCCTAATTGCTACGGCATGCTCAATTACCTGGACGGGGTGGCCCTGTGGCCCGACCAACATGGCGGCCAACGCCAAGGCCAGGGCGTGGCCCTGATCACCCAAAGCGGCAATATCGGCCTAAACCTAACCATGCAAACCCGTGGCCTGCCACTCGCCTACCTGATTACCGTGGGCAATAAAGCGGGCAACAGTATGGAGAGCTTGGTCGAGAGCCTCTTGTCGGACCCGCGTGTGAGCGTGATCGGCATGCATATCGAAGGCCTGGATGATGTGGCCGCGTTTTCCCGCGTGGCCCTGAAAGCCTTGCGCCAGGGCGTTCCGCTGGTGGCTTTGAAAGCCGGTTCGTCCGCGCTGGGCGCGCAGACGGCTATGAGCCATACCAGTTCATTAGCCGGGCCAGACGCACTATATGACACGCTCTTTGCCCGCTACGGCATCGCTCGCGTGCGCGATCCGGCAGGGCTGATCGAAACGTGCAAGTTTTTGCATGTGCACGGTACGCTGGCCGGAAAACGCATTATTTCGGCCAGCTGCTCGGGCGGCGAAGCCTCGCTGGTAGCCGACCTGGCGCACCCGCGCGGCCTGGAAATGCCGGCCATCCCACCCGCAGCCGACGCACGCCTGCGGGCGGTGCTAGGCGACAAAGTGAACGTGGCCAACCCGCTGGATTACCACACCTATATCTGGGGTGATCTGGCCGCGCAAACCGAATGCTTTTCCGGCCTGATGGATTGCGGTTTTGATGCAACCCTTTTGGTGCTGGACTACCCGCGCTTGGACCGATGCAGCGCCGACAGCTGGAGTACGACGGTGGATGCTTTCGCGGCGGCAGCGCGCAATGGGGGCAGAGGCGCCACCGTGGTCGCGTCCCTGCCCGAGGACTTACCCGAGGCCTACGCCAGCGCGCTGATGGCCCAAGGCATAGCCCCCATGCACGGCATTCCCGATTGCCTGGATGCGATTGCGCATGCAGCACGCATAGGTGCAGCGCGTGCCCGTTCTTCAGAATTGCATCCGCTATCAGACCTGGTGCCGCTGGTTTGGCAGACCAGCAACACGCAGGTTGATGCAGCGGGTGCGCAAGCTGCGCCAAATCACGCTGAAAGCGGACAGTCTTCGCACACGCTGGACGAAGCTGCGGGCAAGCAAGCCTTAGCGGCCTTCGGCCTGCCGGTACCGCGCGGCATGGTGGTCAGCGCTGCACAGGCCATTGGTGTCGCCGATAGCCTGGGCTACCCGGTAGTGGTCAAAGCGGTGTCGGCGCAGCTGGCCCATAAAACCGAGGTCGGCGGTGTTCAACTCAACGTACAAAACGCCGAGGGCGTGCGCGCTGCCGTGGCGCGTATGGCCGCGCTGTCTGACCGCTTTTTGGTCGAGCAAATGGCCACGCAGGTAGTGGCCGAGATCATTGTCGGCGTCCAGCGCGATGCGCAGTTCGGGTTCTCGCTCACATTGGGCGCGGGCGGAGTTTTGGTGGAATTGCTCCAAGACGTGCAAACGCTGTTGTTCCCAGTGGCTCGGGCAGATGTGCAAAGCGCGCTGCAAGCCCTAAAAGCCTGGCCGCTACTGGCCGGTTTTCGGGGTAAAGCAGCCGGTGATGTAGAGGCACTGGTCGATGCCGTGCTGGCCATTGCCTCCTATGCCCAGGCCAACGCGCACAGACTACTGGAGCTGGATGTAAACCCTGTTTTGGTAATGCCCGAAGGCCAGGGCGTGCTGGCCGTCGATGCTTTGATTCGTTTAGCTGGAGAAGTCCATGGCTGAAGCCGTTACCTGTGTCGCCGAAGGCGGCGTGCTCACCATCACGCTGGACCGGCCCAAGGCCAATGCCATCAATGTGCCCACCAGCTTGGCGCTGTACGCCGCCTTCAAGCAACTGCGGGACGAACCGGCGCTGCGCGTGGGTGTGATCACCGGAACCGGTCGGTTTTTTTCGGCGGGCTGGGATTTGGCCGGTGCCAACGAGGGCGAGGCCATTGATGCCGATCACGGACCGGGCGGTTTTGCGGGTCTGACCGAATTTTTTGATCTGGGCAAGCCGGTGATCGCGGCGGTCAACGGGCTTGCCATGGGCGGCGGCTTTGAGTTGGCGCTGGCGGCCGACCTGATTGTGGCCAGCGAAAGCGCCGAATTTGCGCTGACCGAGGTCAAGCTAGGCATGGTGGCCGACTCGGGCGGCGTGCTGCGCCTGCCGCAGCGCCTGCCCCGCGCCATTGCCCTGGAATTGCTGTTGACCGGGCGACGCATGGGCGCTGCCGAGGCATCGCGCTGGGGCCTGGTCAACCAGGTGGTGGCGCCCGATGCATTGCTGGCCGCTGCCAGCGCGCTGGCGCAGCAAATTGTGCAGGCGGCGCCGCTGGCCGTGGGCGCGGTCATGGAAATCGTCAAAGCCACGGCGGGCATGCCGACCGCGCAGGCCTACCAGGTGCTGCGGGGCGGCGGTTTGCCGGTTTACCAGGCCATGCTCCGCTCGGAGGACGCCGCCGAAGGCCCAAGCGCTTTTGCAGAAAAGCGCCCCCCGCGCTGGTCGGGACGATAAGCAGCCGGGCTGTGCGCGGGGCTTTTGGGGCTCAGGGACTCAATTTCAGGAATTGTCTAGCGCGCAATTTATCGCGCCAAACCTAGGGAATACGCCAAAGCTTTTGCCTTGAGCGGAGGCAATTATTGAATTACTATGCCCCTAGAGAGCAAAGCTTATTGCACTCCGATCCCGTCTGGCTTTCTTAGGGCCTGCGGGAACATGTTTATAAATCTGCTTGGATTGGAGATCTTCAAAAATGGCAAATGTCGAACACAACAGCGACTCAGGCATCGTCCTGGACCGTCGCCAAATTATTCTCGGAGCTTCGGCCGTTGGCTTGGCATCCTCACTGGGTGTCTCTCCCGCCATGGCGCAAAGCGCCCCGAGAAAAGGCGGCACGCTGCGTATGGGTATGGAAGGCGGCTCGCCCTCGGATAGCTTGGACCCCCTCACTTATGCGGACTCCATCCCTATCAACCTGAGCCTGATGCTGTGGAACAATTTGGTGGAAGTGGCCGACAATGGCGACGCGACCGGCGAATTGTTTGAGAGCTGGGAAGTCAAGCCCGGCGCAGCAGACTGGGTATTTAATGTGCGCAAAGGCATTACCTTCACCTCCGGCAAGACTTTGGACGCGGACGATGTGATCTATTCCATCAATATGCACCGCGGCGAAACCAAATCTCCCGCTAAAGCCTTGCTGGCCGACATCAAGGAAGTAAAAAAGCTGTCCGCCACCCAGGTGCAAATCACCATGAACAAGGGCAATGTCGATTTGCCTTACAACCTGAGCGACTACCACATCATTGTGGTGCCCAATGGTTTCAAAGACTTCAGCAAACCCGATGGAACCGGCGCTTTCACGCTGGAAGAGTTTCAACCCGGTGTGCGCGCGACCTTCAAGCGCAAGAGCGGCAACTACTGGAAGCCCAACCGTGGCAACTTTGATCGCGTCGAGCTGATCTACATTGGCGATGCCAACCAGCGCACCACCGCGCTACAAACCGGTACCGTGGACATCATCAATCGCGTGAACCCCAAGACCGCTGCTTTGCTGGCCAAAAACTCCGCCGTCAAAGTGTCGCGCACTCCCGGCATGGGCAACCGCTTCTGCTTTGTGGCCCATACCGACAAAGCACCGTTTAGCAATAACGATGTGATGCTGGCGCTGAAGTACGGTATCGACCGTCAAAAGATTGTCGATAACGTGTACAGCGGCTTTGCCTCTATCGGTAACGACAACTGCGTCGGACCGAAGATGAAGTTCTACAACCCCAACCAGCCCATGAACCGCCTCGACCTGGACAAGGCCAAGTTCCACTACAAGAAATCGGGCCACAGCGGCGCGATCGAATTGCAAGTGTCCGAAGGCGCTTTCTCTGGCGCTACCGATGCAGGCCAGATCTTCCAAGAATCGCTGTCCAAAGCCGGTATCAATATGGACCTCACGCGCGTCTCTGGCGACGGCTACTGGGACAACGTCTGGCTCAAGCAGCCTTTCTGCGCGGTGTACTGGGGCAACCGTCCCACCATCGACAACCAGTTCACTTCCACCTTCTACGGCGGCAAGAGCAACCCTTGGAACGACAGCCACTTTGAAAACGCCGAGTTCAGCAAGGCTTTGGAAGCGGCCCGCGTCGAGATCGATGCCAAGAAGCGCCAAGACCTGTACTCACGCTGCCAAGAGCTGGTGTCACAAAACGCCGGCATGGTGAACTACGCAGTGCAAGACTACCTGGACGCACACACCACCAAGCTGCAAGGTTTGGTGCCATCTGGCCGTTACGATTTCGGTGATGCCCGCATCGCTGAAAAGGGCTGGTTCGCCTAAGTTGCAAGCGATACCGGTCTGAAAACAGCCGGTGTCATTTTGCGAATGAGAAAAAAGGGCCTGGGCTTACACCCAGCCCTTTTTTTAATATTTTTTTTGATAAGCTTGTCATGGCGTTATGCTATGCGTGGCGGTGAAGTTTCACTGTCTTTCTTTTACTACCGATAGCTCGTCATGGCCAAGTTGATTGTGAACCGACTGCTTTTGGGGGTCCTAACCCTGTTTGCAGTCTCGGTGTTGATTTTTGTTTGCACCCAGATTCTTCCGGGAGATGTCGCGTCTGCGGTGCTAGGCCAAGGTGCCACCCCTGAAGCGCTCATTGTGTTCCGGCGCGAACTGGGCTTGGACGTTCCCGCCCACCTGCGCTACTGGAACTGGCTTGTCGGCGCCATGCATGGTGACTTGGGCGTGGCCCTGACCAATAAGCGCGTCATCATCGACGACTTGCTGCCACGCTTGCGCAATACCTTGTTCTTGGCCGGTTATGCCGCCGTAATCGCCATCCCCTTGTCCGTTGGCCTGGGCGTGCTGGCGGCGATTAACGAAGGTAAATTGTCGGACCGTTTGTCCAACATTACAACGCTGATCGCCATCTCGCTGCCCGAGTTTTTTATCGCCTACCTGCTGATCATCTGTTTCTCGGTGCAGTTCCATTGGTTCCCGTCGCTGGCCATGGTATCGAACAGCATGTCTTTTGGTGACCGGGTATTCCAAACCACGCTGCCCGCCATTACGCTGACGCTATTGGTCGCGGCGCATATGTTGCGCATGACGCGCAGCTCGGTGCTCTCGGTCATGTCCACGCCGTATATCGAAATGGCTTTTCTCAAAGGCGCGCCGCGCAAACGCGTCATCGTCACCCACGCGCTACCCAATGCGGCTGCGCCCATCATCACGGTGATCGCGCTCAATATGGCCTATCTGGTGGTCGGTGTAGTGGTGATCGAGGCGGTGTTCGTCTATCCGGGCCTGGGCCAGTACATGGTCGATGCCGTATCCAAGCGCGATGTGCCGGTAATCCAGGCCTGCGGCCTGACGTTTGCCACCGTGTTTGTGCTGCTCAATACGCTGGCCGACATCCTGGTCATTGTGGTCAACCCGCGTTTGCGCCACCAGCGCTAAGCCATTTTCCAATTGCTACCGCCATGAAACTTTTCGGACACAAGCTCACCGCGTCTGCCACCTTTGGCATGGCTGTGGTGGCGTTCTTTATCTTTATCTCTTTGTTTACCCCTTGGATAGCGCCCTATTCCGAATCTGCCAACATAGGCGGCACCTGGGATGAGCCTTCTGCCAAGATGCTTTTCGGCGCGGACCAGATCGGCCGCGACATGCTCACCCGAATGATGTACGGCAGCCGCATGACAATTGGCGTGGCGATTGCTATTACGGCTTTGTCGTTCTTGATCGGCATCCTGACCGGCCTGGTGAGCGCGGTGGTCGGCGGCTGGGTCGATGTGTTTTTCACCCGCCTGGTCGATGTGATGTTGTCCATCCCCAGTCTGATTTTTGCGCTGATTATTCTGGGCGTCTTTGGCTCGAGCATCCCCACGCTGATCTTGACCATTGCGGTGTTGGACTCCACCCGTGTGTTCCGCCTCGCGCGTGCCCTAGGCATGAACCTGACGGTGATGGAATATGTGGAGGCAGCGCGCTTGCGAGGCGAAGGCCTTTGGTGGGTGATTACCCGCGAAATTCTGCCCAATGCCTGGGCGCCACTGGTCTCCGAATTTGGCCTGCGGTTTTGCTTTAACTTTCTGTTTATCGCCGGCCTGTCCTTTTTGGGCCTGGGCATCCAACCACCGTATGCCGACCTAGGTGGCATGGTGCGCGAAAACGCCGCCGCGATCAACTTCGGCATGATGGCACCCATCTACCCCGCCACGGCGATTGCGCTGCTGACGGTGTCGGTCAATCTGGTGGTGGACTGGATGCTGTCGATTGACGCGCGGCCCTCGGGCGCGCAGGCTGAACTCTAAGAAAGACCGCAGGGTATGGATGATTCCACTATTTTGAGTATCAGCGGCTTGCGGCTGCTGAGCATCGCCGGCAATGTCATTGTGGACAATGTCGATCTGAAATTGAAGCGCGGCGAGGTATTGGGCCTGATCGGTGAAAGCGGCGCCGGCAAATCGACGATCGGTTTGTCCAGCATGTGCTATGCCCGGGCTGGCTTGCACATAGCGGGCGGCGAAGTGGTACTCGATGGCGTCAACATCCGCGCGCTGGACGCCGAAGGCCGCCGCCAGGTGCGCGGCAAGCGCATCGCCTATATCGCCCAATCCGCAGCCGCCGCCTTCAACCCGGCGCACAGCCTAATGGACCAGGTCTGCGAGGCGCCGGTATTGCACAAGCTGATGACCCGCCCACAAGCCGAAGCCTGGGCGCGCGAATTGTTTGTGGCGCTGGACCTACCCGACGCACAGAACTTCGGCAGCCGCTACCCGCACCAGGTCTCGGGCGGACAATTGCAGCGCGCGATGGCCGCCATGGCCATGTCCTGCCGACCTGATGTGCTGGTGCTGGACGAGCCCACCACGGCGTTGGATGTGACCACGCAAATTGAAGTGCTGATACTGCTTAAGTCCTTGATCCGCCAATACGGCACGGCAGCTTTGTACATCACCCACGACTTGGCGGTGGTGGCCCAGGTGGCCGACCGTATCAAGGTGCTGCGCCATGGCAAAGAAGTGGAAGAAGGCCTGACGCAACAAATCCTGCACGAAGCCCGTCAGGACTACACCGCGCGCCTGGTGGCGGTGCGCGGCGCTGCAGCCAGTGACCGTGCTGCGAGCGCCACAGTGCAGCCCGAAACGGTATTGAAAGTGCAAGACTGCCACGCCTATTACGGCGATTTCCACGTGGTGCGTGGTGTCTCGCTGGATGTTCAACGCGGAGAAACCGTGGCGGTGGTAGGCGAATCGGGCTCGGGTAAATCAACGCTGGCGCGCATCATCACTGGCTTGTTGCCGCCACGAAGCGGGCAAATTTTGTTTCAGGACAAGGCGCTTCCCGCCACGCTTAAAGAACGCAGCAAAGAGCTCAAGCGCACCATTCAGTTGGTCTATCAAATCCCTGATGTTGCGATCAATCCGCGCCAGTCGCTGCGCGAGATCGTCGGCCGCCCGGTAGAGTTTTATTTCGGCGCGGGGCGCGCCGAGGTCAATGCGCGCGCCCAAGAACTGATGACGCTGGTGGAATTGCCGCACGACTACCTTGAGCGGCGCCCCGGCCAGTTATCTGGCGGCCAAAAGCAGCGCGTGTGCATCGCACGCGCTCTGGCGGCCAAACCGGATCTCATCATCCTGGACGAGCCGACCTCGGCCCTGGACCCGCTGGTAGCGGAAGAGATTTTGACGCTCTTGCGCAAATTGCAGCGCGAGTTAGGTCTGTCCTATATCCTCATCACCCACGATCTGGATGTGGTGCACCGCATCGCCCACCGCACCGCGGTGATGCTGCAAGGCCAGTTTGTGGCCTTTGATACCACCGACAAAATCTTCGAAAGCCCCGAGCATCCTTACACCCAAAAGCTGATCACTGCCGTACCCGAAATGCGCGTCGATTGGCTAGACGAAGTGCTTGCCAAAAGGCAGAAGGCCGCGGCTTGAGCAATAAGGGCTCGCAAAACTAAAAAGGCTCGCAATCGCGAGCCTTTTTCATGTCGTCAAGCCAATGAGGCTTATGCGCTGCATCCTCAGATATTCGAATCCGGAAACGAAGCCTTGCGCCGGTTCACATAGTCCAGAACTGCCTCATCCGTAGCCTGGTCCATGACCGGGGCTTCGTATTCCGCCAGATTTTTCTTCCACAGAGAATTGGCGCGCACCGACAGGTCCACGCCGCCTTCGGCTTCCCATTGCTCAAAGCTGTTGTTGTCGGTAATCGGCGAGCGGTAAAACGCGGTTTCGAAATTGGCCTGGGTGTGGGCGCAGCCCAAAAAGTGTTTGCCGGGACCGACTTCACGGATAGCGTCCATGGCCTGGCCGTTCTCGCTCATATCCACACCGGCCATCAAGGTGTGCATCATCCCGGCCTGGTCGCAGTCCATGATGAATTTTTCATAGCCCATGGACAAGCCGCCCTCTAGCCAACCGGCGGTGTGCAGCACAAAGTTGACGCCGGCCATGCAGGTGGGAATCATGGTGTTGGCTGACTCGGAGGCGGCTTGCGCATCGGCGATCTTGGAGCCGCACAAACCGCCACCGGAGCGAAAAGGCACGCCCAGACGGCGCGCCAATGCGGCCATCACGTAAAGCACCAAGGCCGGTTCGGGCGTACCAAAGGTCGGTGCGCCTGACTGCATAGATACCGACGATGCAAAACTGCCCAGGACGACCGGTGCGCCGGGGTTGACCAGTTGCACAAAAGCCATACCCGCCAGCGCTTCGGCCAGAGTCTGCGCGCAAGTACCGGCCACGGTGACCGGCGACATGGCGCCAGCCAGAATGAAAGGCGTGATGATGGTGGCCTGATTGGCCCGCGCATAGACCTTGGCCGCGCCCAGCATGGTCTCATCAAAAGTCATGGGCGAGTTGGCATTGATCAGGCTAATGCACACGGTGCGGTTTTTGCCAGTGGCCGGGTCGACAAAATTATCGCCAAATAGGCGCGCGGCCATTTCCACGGTATCTTGCGCGCGCTCGGGCTTGGTGACCGAGCCCATGAACGGCTTGTCGCTGTACTTCATGTGCGCATAGACCATGTCGAAATGGCGCTTGTTGACCGGCAGGTCCACCGGCTCGCAAATCGTTCCACCACTGTGGTGAATGGAGTTGGCCATATAGGCCAGCTTCACAAAGTTTTCAAAGTCGTGCAAAGTGGCGTAGCGGCGGCCTTTATCCAGGTCGCGCACGAAAGGCGAGCCATAGGAAGGGGCGAACACGGTGTTCTTGCCGCCAATCACCACGTTATGCGCCGGATTGCGCGCGTATTGGGTGAATTGGCGCGGTGCGCTCGCTTGCACGATAGCGCGGCACATACCGCCAGGAAAGCGCACGCGCTCACCGGTCACTTCGGCACCGGCTTTGCGCCAGATGTCCAAGGCTTCGGTATCGTCACGGAAATCGATACCTACTTCTTCCAAAATGGTGTTGGCATTGCGCTCGATGATGGCCAGGCCCTCTTCGTCCAACACTTCGTAAAAGGGAATGTTGCGCGTGATGTAGGGCGCTGCCTGTGCGCTGCGCGCTGAACGCAAGGCGCGCTTGGCTTCACGGCCACCAGCGCTGCGGCGAGTACGCGGTGTGCTGTCGGCGGCAGTCAGGGTCACACTATCATCCATGGCAAATCTCCAATACGTACGGGGCTTGAGTAATTGATGAGTATCCCCAGTGCCCAAGGCTATCCCAAGTCACAGTGCGACACCTACTTGTATCTAAACGCCACAGACTCTGTCGCACGGACATCGTGGCGCGTCGTATGGCGAACAATACGCACGGGCTTGCCCATTCGACAATCTCCCGTTGCGGCTTCATAGGTGTTCATCCATGTCTTTAAGCGTTTTTGACCTGTTCAAAATCGGAATCGGCCCCTCGTCTTCGCACACCGTCGGTCCGATGAAGGCGGCCGCCATGTTCGTAAAAGCACTGACGCAGGACGACATGCTGGCGGCCACTGCCCGTGTGGAAGTGCGTCTGTACGGCTCGCTGGGTGCGACCGGCAAAGGCCACGGCACTGATACCGCCGTGATGCTGGGTCTGGAAGGCCTGATGCCAGACAGCATCGACCCGGACACAATCGAAACTCGGCTGAAAAAAATCCGCAAGGAAAAAATCGTCCGTCTCATGGGCACGCATCCGATTGCCTTCACCGAAAAAAGCGATGTATTGTTTTTACGGCGTGAAACCCTGTCTTTCCATCCCAATGGCGTGAAGTTCATGGCCATGGATGCGCAAGGCACACTGCTGCAAGAACGGCGCTACTTTTCGGTAGGCGGCGGTTTCGTGGTGTCGCAGGAAGATGCCGATGCCGAACATGCTGTCACCCAAGCGGCGCCGCGTATCGTGGCCGACCGCACGGTACTGACTTATCCCTTTCTTAGCGGCGATGAATTGCTCGCTATCACGGCAAGCACAGGCATGTCGATTGCCCAGGTGATGCGCGCTAACGAGCACGCGTGGCGCACCGATGAGGAAGTGGATGCCGGCTTAGACACGATCTGGGACGCGATGAAGGCCTGCGTCGCACGCGGCATACGCACCGATGGCCACCTGCCCGGCAACCTGATGGTCAAGCGCCGCGCTGCCGAATTGCACCGCAGTCTGAGCAGCCGACCTGAAGAAGGGCTGCGCGACCAACTTACGATTTTGGACTTTGTCAACGTCTATGCGATGGCGGTGAATGAGGAAAACGCCGCCGGGGGGCGCGTGGTGACAGCGCCCACAAATGGTGCGGCAGGCATCATGCCGGCAGTCATGCACTATTACGAGCGCTTTATTTCCGGCGCCAACCAAAAGGGCATACGCGACTTTTTACTCACCGCCGGTGCCATTGGCATTTTGTACAAAGAAAATGCGTCGATCAGCGGTGCTGAAGTGGGCTGCCAGGGCGAGGTCGGCGTGGCCTGCTCGATGGCAGCGGCCGGGCTAGCAGCCGTGATGGGCGGCACACCGGCGCAGGTCGAGAACGCCGCCGAGATCGGCATGGAACACAACCTGGGGCTGACCTGCGACCCGGTCGGCGGACGGGTGCAGATTCCCTGCATCGAGCGCAACGCCATGGGTTCGGTCAAAGCGCTTAACGCCGCCCGCATGGCTATGCGCGGCGACGGCACCCACTTTGTATCGCTAGACCAGGTGATTAAAACCATGCGCGACACAGGGCGCGACATGATGACAAAATACAAAGAGACGAGCCGGGGTGGTCTGGCGGTCAATGTGATCGAATGTTGAAACTCCCGCGTGCACACCTCTCGCAATATCCAACTGCTAGTTACGCTGTGCCTTGTGGGCTTTTCCACGCACTGCCTGGCGGCGCCCAACTACATGTGCAGCACCATGTGCCGCAGCGAGCAGGACCAATGCGTCAAAGATATTGTGAAATCGGGTTGGCTGGAAAGCGCACGCCACTTTTTCGAAAACCACAGCAACGTCTGGCGCTCGCGCCACGAAAACACATCGGATGCCACCAGCTGGTTGCAACAAAGACATGAGAAAAACTTGAACGACAAAACCTCATCCAACGAACAAAAAATGCAATGTGATACCCATTACGTCCAATGCACCCAAAGCTGCATCAGTGCGGCC